>CAVITD010000075.1:0-6670 GCA_963645645.1 uncultured Eubacteriales bacterium | reverse complement strand
GTTTAAACCTTTTTAATAAAAAAAAATTCTTTTAAAAATCACAATTTTATGCTAATATTTTAATAATTAATATATTCCTTTTTCAAACTTTATTAAACTTGAAGTTCCAAATTGGAACTTCAAGTTGTAAATATAAAAATATATATTAAACTCTAAAGCTAAGTCAAAACATATTAACATTCTTTATAATAAAATATAAATAAAATTTATTGATTAACAAAACTTGAAGTCCCAAATTGGGACTTCAAGTTATAAATATGATTTAGCATAGTTGATAACTAGTTCTTTGACATTTACACTATAAATTATAATGTGACTTTTTCATAATTATAAAACTTGAAGTTTCAATTTGAAACTTCAAGTTACTTGTTTTTTAATCAATAAGTCTTTAATTTAAACTTAAAACAGCATCTCTTCACTTATTTAATAATTTTCTTTCACAATATCTCTTACTTTTCTAGCATATATCTTTTTAGTATTAGGAATATTTTCTCTCAAATATCTATGTAAACTTCTTATTGTTTCAAATTCAGAATAACCTTCTTGTTTTCTCACTCTTACAAGTGCCTTCAGTATAGCCTCTTGATTTCTAAAATTCTTAGTAAGCTCAACCATTTCATTTCTATTTAATCTTACATCAAATACATTTTCAAAAGCACTAGTAAGATTATACTTATTCTTTTTACTATTTAATTTCATATAAGATTTAACTTTAGAAAAAAATTCACTATCCAATAAATTATAATATTCACGGTTTATCTGTTTCATATTTAACAAGAAATAACTATAATTATCTTCACTCTTTATAAGAATATTATTATCTACCAAATTTGAGTCAAACGTTGCATCCACTACAAACAACCCTTCAAAATTATATTTAGCATCATCTATAATGACAACACTTCTAGCGTGTGCGTCATCTTTTTCAGTGCGTCCATAAATTCCCTCACACCTAACAATTAAGTCTTTACTATTTTTATCAAGTATCATAGCAAGCAAAGTAGAAAACCCACTACAGGCAATACGTCCAGTATCCATATAATATTTAATATTTCCAGCATACACTTTGTCTTCATCTTCAAAGTTATAAATAATACTCTTAACAATATCATAAGCCATTAGTAATCTTTCAAGTGCTGACATATCTGTACTTATAAACGATTTATAATAATTAACTAAATTTTGAACTTCAGTTAAGCCTTCATAGTCATAAATACTAGATATGCTATCAGCAGCATAAAACAAGAAACTAATATCCTCTTTTGGAATGCCTTGGTATAATTTATCTATCTTTTTCTTATTAGGAGTTTTATTGTCAGCTATACGTACTTTAGCATTTAACCCATTTAATTTTAAATATTTGTATATTTTTTTAGATAGCTTGTATTCGCTGTAAGTTGCACTTACTATAAAACACTCTTCTTCTTTATAAATACTTACATCTCCTATTACAATTTCGTCAAAATCTTTATCTTTTAAAATATTAATCAAATACTTTTCCATAAAACCACCCAAGTACAATATATTGTAACAAAAAGAAAAGCCTTTTACAAGACTTATCCAACTATATTTTCTTTATTAAGTTCTATATTATATATCTCATTATGCTTGTATTCGCCACTTACTTTAACTCTTATAAAGTTTGCAGTATGTCCGTAAAAGTACCCGTCTTTCTCTTCTTCAATTAATACTGGTAATATTCTTCCACAAAACTTAGAATTAAAACTATTTTCTAACTCGTCACTTAATATAAGTAAATCTTTTACTCTCGCTTTTTTAACATTACCATCCACCTTATTAGGCATTTTACTAGCAACTGTATTATATCTGTCACTATATGGAAAAACGTGTACCTTAGTAAATCCTATTTTCCTTATAGTCTCCATACTTTCCAAATGCTCCATATCAGTTTCCCCTGGAAAACCAGTAATCACATCAGTTGTAATGCTAACATCTTTTTTAATACTCTTTATATATTCTATTCTATTAATAAAATATTCCTTATCATACTTTCTATTCATTTCTATTAGAATATGGTCACTTCCACTTTGTAAAGGAATATGCAAATGTGGTACAAGCACGTCACTTTTACTAAATATATCAAGTACTCCATCAGTTAACTCATTTATCTCAATAGAAGATATTCTAAGTCTAAGTAGCCCGCTTATCTTAACTAAATCTCTAAGTAAATGTTCAAAGTTATATTCCCCATCAACATAATGTCCAGTATGTATTCCAGTTAACACAACTTCTTTATAACCCTTATTAACTAAATTAGTCACTTCTTCTATTACCATTTCATGACTTTTACTTCTAACTTTTCCTCTCACATAAGGAATAATACAATAAGTACAGAAGTTCTCACACCCATCTTCTATCTTAACAAATGCTCTTGTTCTTCCTTCCATACTATCTAGTTCCATATTTTCAAATTCTACTTCGTCCATATTATAAAACTTAGTAGTCTTTTCTTTATTCTTAATGTAGTCTTCCACGTACTCCACTACCTTGCTTTTATCTTTGTTTCCTATAATAATATCCGCGTCTATTTCATCTAACCTTCCCGAATTAAAAGCGTTTTGACTAAAACAACCACACACCACTATTATTGCATTCTTATTGTCTCTTCTTGTAGTATTTATAATTTGTCTAGATTTTCTATCACTCATATTGGTTACAGTACAAGTATTAATTACGTACACATCTGCATTATCTTTAGAATAAACATAACCCTTTCTAATGAAAAGGTTATATATTAATTCGCTTTCATATGTATTAACTTTGCAACCAAGTGTCTTAATACAAAATGTCATTGTAAACTCCCCCTAAACTCCTTTAAAGCACTTAAAAATGCTTCTTCCCTATAATATGGAGTATTATTTTCTTCACTTGCTATCTCTATTTTAGAAGTATCAACTTTACCAACCTTAATACCACCTAAATTCTCAGTACTTTCATAAGTCACTGTATTAGTTGATGCTCTTTTAAGTAGTTCTTCATAACTTATAATAGCTTTATTTTCTTGTTCAGCTTCATATTCATCTATCTGTTCTAAATGACGATCAAACTCTCCAGTTTCTTTCATATTGCTAATTCTATTGTCTAACTCATCAGCACTAATAATAGCCATTTCTTCTTGATCACTTTCATAATTCTTAATAGAGCTTTCTATAGTATTATTTTCAAAATCAAACTTCTTTTGGTCTACCTTTCTAGCACTCTCTTCCTTACTATCAAGTGGAATATACTTTTCTACAAAGTTATCATCATCGTCTTCTTCATCATCTTCTTCACAATAATACCTCTCAGTATTTTGTAGTTTAATCAAATAAGCAATAATACACGTAACAACTATCATCATTACTATTAAGAAAATCAAAAAGAAGTCTCCTTTAACTAATAACTCTATAAAATTATCTATTCCATTTTTCATAACTCATTCACCCTTTACATAGTTTATTATTGAACACACCGCGATTACTACAGTTTCTGTTCTAAGCACATTACTACCTAATGAAGTCTTTATGAAACCTTTATTTACAAGTACATCTTCTTCTTTACTTGTAAGTCCTCCTTCAGGTCCAAATGCTATACTAATTGTATCACAAATAGTCTTATCATTTAATACCTCTTTTATTCTTTTTACATTATCTTTGTCAAGTGAACACACTATATTTACACCATCCACCCCATCGATAGTGTCAACCTTAATTATATCAGACACTTCAGTAACACGTGTTCTTCTCGCTTGCTCACTAGCTTCTTTAGCTATTTTATTATACCTTTCTAACTTCTTACTTGCCTTATCTTTGTTAATCACAAATTTACATCTTTCATATTGTACAGGCACAAATTTAGTAACACCCATCTCTGTTCCCTTTTCAATTATGAATGACATCTTTTCGTCACTCAAAACTGGCATATAAACTATAACTTCAGACTTATCGTTTTCCTTATACACATCCTTAATAGTCGCGCTTGTTAAGTCGTCGTTCATTAAACACATATAAAGCACGCCATCATACCCTACAATAACGCTGTCATGGCTTTTAATTCTCATAACATTCTTAATATGATGAAAGTCACAACTATCCAAATACAAAATATCATTTTCTCTTTTTTTACTAAAATACTGTTGCATGACTAAATTATAACACGTTCACTAACTTAAGTAAAGTTTTAAATTAAATTAGAATATACTTAAGTATGATTAAAAAATTATTAAAAAACAACTTCTTTATGGGTACACTTATACTCCTTACTGGTGGCTTTTTATCAAAGTTACTTGGTTTTGTTTTGAGAATAATTGTCACTAGACAAATAGGTACTGAAGGAATTGGCTTATACTCCCTTATCACGCCTACTTTTGGTCTTTTTATCACAATTGCAACATTTAGTTACCCTGCAAGCATTAGTAAAGTCATTAATGTAAGAGGAAAAAGCTCTAAAAGTGCTGTATTCTCTATTATACCAATATCACTATTACTAAACCTAATTACACTTGGAATTATATTCTTAATTGCAAAACCACTAGCAGTATACTTCTTAAAAGACACTAGACTATACATTCCACTTTTATCAATTGGTTTTACTCTTCCATTTATTGGCTTATCTTCAATAATAAAAGGTTACTACTGGGGTAAACAAAGAATGGGAGTATATATTCTCTCAAATATAGTTGAACAAATAGTTAGAATAGCTATACTTATTTTCTTAATACCTATACTTATAGAAAAAAGTTTAGTTCTCACTATTTCAGTGATAATTTTAGTAAACATGGTTAGTGAAACGTCAAGTATTATAGTAATGCTCCTAGGTCTACCTAAATGTATTACATTATCAAAAGAAGATATAAAACCTAAAAAAGAATATATAAAAGACATCATGAACATAAGTATACCAAGTACTAGCAGTAAAATAGTAGGAAGTTTAGCTCACTTTCTAGAACCAATAGTATTAATAAATGTACTTAACTTTGTAGGATATTCAAATGACTTTATAGTTAGAGAATACGGTATCATTAACGGATACGCTTTAGCACTACTCTTAATTCCACAATTCTTTACAATGAGCATATCCACTTCACTAATTCCAGAACTTGCTAAAAACTACTCAGTTAAAAACATCGCACAATGTAAAAAAAGAATATATCAAATAACAAGTCTATCTTTAGCAATTGGTGCTTTCTCAACAGGAATAATTTTTGCTATACCAGAATACCTGCTTAACCTAATTTATAAAACAACACTTGGGTCTAACTACATCAAAGTCTTAGCACCTTTCTTCTTACTTTACTTCATAAACACTCCACTTGCAAACGCACTTCAAGCACTAGATATGTCAAAAGAAGAAATGAACATTACTTTAATCACTTCCATAACAAAACTAGTCTTATTAACAATACTTTCCCTACTAAAAATAGGAATGTACTCCCTAATACTTTCAATAATAGTCACACTTATCATAAGTACATTCATGCATATAAAAAAAATTAGGAACTGTTTATCCTAATCAATTATAAATACCTAGTTTAGACTTTTTAAAATTGCACACCAATAAATCGTCGATATTAAATACTAATTTAAACTATTTAACACTCCGTTTTCTAGATCATGAATATTATATAAAGTATCTAATTCATTAAAAGTTTCTTCTAAATTTTTTCTAGCACTAATCCAACCAATTCCATCAGTAAACCATATAAAAGTTACACCATTAACTTTTTTAGATTCTTGCGCTAACATTTTATAACTTCTTGCTGTTTCATTTAATTTTGAACCACCGCTTGAATAAAAATTTGTTTCTATCACATATACCTGTTTATCAGTTTTAATTACAAAATCGAATCTTTTAGTAGATGTATTATGCCCAGTCATTTCACTTAAATCAAGATTCCATTTCTTTTCTATATCTTTTAGATACATCTCTTTAAAATAATTAATATCTTTTTTATAACCTGCTTTTATTATATATGACTCAACCAAATTTTCCATAAGATGACCACCACGATTCTTTCTAGCGTTTGAATCTAATCCAACTTCAATTCCTAAAACATAATCATATAAGTTATTTATAATGTGATTTTGTAGTAAATCAAATAAACCACTTTCTCTCATAAATTTAATATAATCTTTTATAGAATAAACCATTTTATCAAATTTAAACAAATATTCATTTATTTCATCTTTAATGAATATTTCTCTTTAACGAACTGCAAGTAATAATGGTATACACTCTAGGGTTTCAGGATACTTAATTAAAATATTTTGAAATTCTTCTTCAATATTTTTACTACCAATTAAGGAATTTAAAATATTAAGTTCAACTTTAACTTCATCCACTTTTTTATATATTTTTTCAAAATCAACATAAAAGTTATAATCAGATATACTTGTTTTAAAATTACTTATCCAATCATTAAAATTTCTAGTCATTATTATCACTCTCCTTTCTTCTAATTGTTAAATCTAAATATTCTTTTTCTTTTTCAATACCTATATATTTTCTATTTAATCTAGTAGCAACTATTCCAGTTGTGCCTGAGCCATTAAATGGATCTAAAATTAAATCTCCTTCATCTGTAGATGCTAATATAATTCTTTTTAATATTTCTATTGGTTTTTGTGTTGGATGTTTTCCACATTTTTTTTCATTCGGCTTAGTTAATGAA
>CAVITD010000074.1:0-3759 GCA_963645645.1 uncultured Eubacteriales bacterium | reverse complement strand
CCGACTTATACACAAAAAAGATAGACTATTTATCTATCTTGACTGAACTGTAACTATTTTCATTCGGGATAATTTATTACTCGCACCACCCGAGAGCGAGAAACATTGTCGCCCGGAATAATTTATTACTCGCACCATCCGGGAGCGAGAAACATTTGCTTATTGTGCACTTTCAAGTGCAATATTAATATACCATTTTTATCTGCAAAAGTCAAGCATGACTTTTCAATATTATTATATGCAATTTTATAAATATTATGTACTATAATCTATTAGTTAATCTTCTACTACACTCCGTAGTCTCTTCTTCTATTTGACTATCAATATACATACAAGTATTCCTAAACTTAGTAACTACACTTTTTATCTCACTTTCTTTTACTTCAATGTCTCTTTTTTAATATTCTCCATTTCATAATAAACACTTTAACGTTTCCTTAACTTTAATACATTTTCACTTTCCAAAGTATCTACGTCTAAACATTCCATGTGTTCATTAACTACATCTATCTTTTCCTCTTTATTCATTCTTAATTTTTCTTCTTCAAGAGCATCAAATAAACTAATAGTTATCTCTTCAATTAAAGAACGAGTTTCTATTGCTTTATTTCTTAATTCTTTATTCTCTCTTTTAACCTTAACTAACAACTTTATTGTGTCATATATCTCCATAACACTATAAGACATTATATATGACCCAGTTATTAAAAATGGAACACCTAATATATACAAACTAGGAATAAACTTTGCTATCAAAAATGCAGGCAATACACTAACTAAAGTTAATAATACTGAAAAAATTGAACACCAAAAACTATCCCTTAGTTTTATTTCATTATTCACTATCTTTTCAGTCAATTTAGCTACCTCATTTTCCTTACTTTTAAGTCTATTTTTAATTATACATATCCTATTATTCATATTACTTCCTTATAAGCCTCTTTACATCATCAACTTTAACAAAATCTTCTAATTTATTTTCCTTATAAGCCATTATTGCTAATTCTTTTGACTTTATTCTCTTAATACTAGTTAAAATAGCTTGTTTTTCATATTGAATACTCTCCATTTCAGTATATATTTGATCAATTCTATCTTCAGTCATTTCTAATAATTCATTATACATATCAAATTTCTTATCAAGTCTTTTCATCTCATAATGAGCATAAATTGCAGGTACAGCAACAGTTAATGGTAAACCTATAGTCATTAAAGCCAAACTATTAATAAGTACAAACGTAGCACCTAAAAGAGTAGCTATAATACCAACCTTAACAGCAAGCAACACACCTTTTTCAAACAAAGTATCTTTTAATTTCTTTTTATACTCACTGTTTCTATCATAAACTTCACTAAATTCTTTACCCAAAGTAAGATATTTATTTTCAAGTTCAATATACCTTGGATTATCACTGCCATTTAGCAAGTCAACTTCTTCATTATCAGTAATCGCGATAGTCTCTAAATCATTCAAATTTAAATATTCTTTATACATAAAACCCTCCTCAAGTACTTTATATTATACACCATAACAAAAGAAAAAACAAGGTAAATACTTGCTTAATCTTTTTAGTTTTACTTATTTTGTACTACTACATTGATTTGTTTTGTTTTACTTGTGTAAGTAAGCTTTACATCACTACCTGTAACATATACTGGAACTGTATATAGACCTGGCTCGGTTACACTACTTAAGTCAACATATGCTTTTATGTCTGTAGGTTCTAGACTTTCAAGTAAACTTCCAACACCCTTAACTGTTACTGTTACTTGAGCATCACTCGCACTAGCGCCACTTGCTTTAAACTTCTCATTAAGTCCTTCAGTTTCAACAGTAAGCCCTTCAAAGTCTTTACTTGTTTCTTCTTCCATTGTAACATTTATTGTTACAGATGTATCACTTATACTTCTTGTACCTTGTGGTTTATTTATAACTTTTTGATAAGTCTTATTAGTACTTAGTCCTTCTACGTCTATCTCAACTTCAATATAATTTAAGTCTTGTAATACTGTCTCATCAGCATAAACTGTTACATTAGTTACACTACTTGTTATACTACTAATAGCACTTCCACTTCTAACTTCTCCAACTGGCACTATTCTAAGTGGTACTGTCTTACTAGGACTTGTAATTGTAACAGTTGCAGTAACTTGATTTGGTACTACTTCTATTCCACTTATCTCTTTACCTTTATCGTCATACGCTACTAACTTAACATTATCTATTGTATAAGTTCCACTTTCTGTAGCATTTAATGTATTTACGTCTACTATTGCTTTTACGTTAGCCACAGTATTTAGTTTTTCTTTATAACTCTTTATAATAACGTCATTCCTATCAAGAAGAACATTACTAACTACTAGAGTTTCATTTAATTTATCTGTATTAATTACATCTATTGATAAAGTTCTTACTTCACTTATCTTAGGATATATTACAATTGTAACTGTTCCTGGGTCTAGTATATAATTTAACTTCCTAATTGGGTTATTATAGTCTAGTGTTACTTTATGTGTACCTGCTTCTAGCCCAGTCAAATCTAAGCTTACTTTATGATCTCCATACTGTTCAGCTAAATATAACTCACTTTTCTTACCAGTTAATACTAAGTTCACTTTATCAGGTAACCCTTCAACTACATAAGCTTCGTCATTATATTCAACTTCAACTGGTAAGTTTGGCATTGTTATTGCCTTTGTATCACTAAAGTTTATGAAATTATTTTGTACTGACAAGAAGAAAGTAAACGCTAGTATCAAAGATAAATATAATAGTACATTTGGCTTATTAAGCAGTCTATCTATGAACCCACTTCTAAAAGTCATTTTATCTTTTATAGCATAAGCTACTTTACTAATTGGCGTAATAAGTATTTTATCAAAGAAGGTAGCTATACTTTTGATAATCTTTACTATAAAGTTTTCTTTAGTTTTGTTCTTTTTGTTCATTACTTACTTCCTCCATTTCTTCTGGTAGGTTACTTTCTGCATCAAAGAAAGTTTCTTTTTTAGGTTGTAAACCTTCAATTAACATCATTCTAGCATCTTCAAGTGTTAAATTATAGTTTAATTCTCCATCCATAGCTATACTAACACGTCCTGTTTCTTCACTAACTACAACACTTATTGCATCACTCACTTCAGCTATACCTAAAGCAGCACGATGTCTTGTACCTAATCTCTTACTAATATTTTGATTCATACTAGTAGGTAAAACACTTCCAGCACAAGTAATTCTATCTCCTTCAATTATAACTGCACCATCATGAAGTGGGTTATTTGGGAAAAATATACTAATTAATAATTCACTACTTATATCAGCATAAAGTTTATTAGCATTTTCTATATATTGACTAAGACTATAATCTCTTTCAATAACCATTAATGCTCCAATTCTATTTCTCTTCATATATTCAACAGCTTGCATTATTTCATATACTACTTTTTCTCTTTCGTCAACTGTCAAAACTTTATGTCTTCCTAAAAGTTGACTTCTACCAATACTTTCTAGTACATTTCTAATTTCAGGTTGAAATAATACTATTATTGCAATTGGTACACTTTCAATAACATACTCTAGTAATACTCCCACTGTATTTAAATCTAACCACACACTTACTAATTTTAGTAAGACTATTATTAAAACTCCCTTAAATATTAATGTTAACTTAACATTCTTTCTAATGTACTTTAAGATATAGTAAAATATAAACCATAATATAGCTACATCTAGTACTTTTGTAAATATTGTATAAATTT
>CAVITD010000073.1:0-10388 GCA_963645645.1 uncultured Eubacteriales bacterium | reverse complement strand
TGATTATTCATAGAAAATATTAAATTTTTTCATTTTTTTAAAAGAAATTTTTCTTACAGATTTTTAAAATTGAAAGCGTTTTTTGAAAAAACTCCTATATGTTTTGACAAAAACAGGCTTCAATTTTCAAAATTGAGCCTATTTGACATACTTATATATCCGTGTTAGAATGCTTATTAGGAGCGTTTATATTGGATGTCTGCCTTTTAAACTTAGCTCTCTCAGGGGAAACTAAGTTTAGGAGGTGATAATGTGGTAAGAGACTTTTTCAAGTACCTTATCAATAGGGTTATCTTTTTTCTACAAAAACGTAGAAAAAAAGGACATCTATCCGTTCTAATTATCCGGATAAATGTCAAGCTGAAATAAAAGGCTTGCGTTCAATCACTGAACGTTCCTTTCATTTAATAGTATATTATATATTTTATAATTAATCAAGACATAATTTGTTTGCTGTGTTAAATTAAGTCACTCTTTTTGTAATTTATTTTTTCGTCAAACTCTACATAATCTAAATATATCATTAATATCATATACCATTTTCCAGTATTTGGGTCATTTATTATTATGTGGTCTCTTCCTGCTTGTTCAATTATGCCTTCAAATATCTTGTCTTTCCAGTTAAGTGAGTCAGGAAAACTGACATACACTTTAGCTTTTTTCCCTTTGTTATTTCTTAAAATATTTTCAATGTAACTTTGTTCCATGGGTAATTCTGGTTCAGTAATGTCTCTTTCAAAGTTTGGGTATGGTACAAAGTCTGGTGTTTTGTAATAATTTCCGTTCATAATTTATCCTCCTAGTAAGAAGTTTATGTATTTACTTTTAATTTAGAAGTTTTTTTGATAAAATAATTGTAGAGGTGACTTTATGAAAGTTAGTGTAGGAGTAAGCAATAGACATATTCATTTAGACTATGATACCTGTGTTAAATTATTTGGTAGCAGTGAGTTAACTCTTGTTAGAGAGCTTAGTCAGGGTGGAGAGTTTGTAAGTAATAGAATAGTTAGTATTAAAACTAATAAAGGAGTTATAGATAATGTTAGAGTAGTTGGGCCACTTAGAAGTAGAACTCAGGTTGAAATAGCAAGAAGTGATGCGTTTAAATTAGGTTTAAACCTGCCTGTTAGAATGAGTGGTAACTTTGATGGAGCAGAAGATGTGACACTGGTTTTTGAAGGTAGAGAAGTAGAAGTGAAAAACTCTTGTATTTTAGCTAATAGACATATTCATTGTAAGACAAGTGAACTTGATAAATATGGGCTAAAAGACGGGCAGGTGCTTAAAGTTAGAGTAGATAATATGCGTGGAGGAGTGATGGACAATGTTATTGTTAAAGCTAAAGAGAGTTATAACTTGGAGATGCATATTGATATAGATGAAGCTAATGCTTTTATGTTAAGTAATGGTAGTGTAGTAGAGATTATGGAGGAAAAGTAATGGAAAAGAGAGAAATTATTAATGAAGTTGAAAATTTAAATAATGAACTTGATAGTTTAAGGAGGTCACTTTGACTATGATAATAAAGTAAGTAAGATTAAAGAGTTGGATAGTGTAGTTAATAGTGAAGAGTTTTGGAATAATAGTAATTCTAAAGAAATTATGAGTGAGTTAGCTAATTTAAAAGCAAGTATATCTTTATTTGAAAATACTTTAAAGAAGGCTAGGGATGCAAGAGAGTTTTTGAGTTTAGATATAAGCGAAGAAGAAGCTAATTTAGTTAGTGAAGACATTAATAGTATAAAAGAGAGTATTGAGAAATTAAGGCTAGAGATACTTTTAAATGGAGAGTTTGATAAGTGTAATGCATATATTGAAATACATAGTGGTGCAGGGGGGACTGAGAGTAATGACTGGGCTAATATGTTACTTAGAATGTATTTAAGATATTTTGATAGAAAAGAGTATAAGTATAGTATTATTAGTCAAGCAAATGGGGAAGAAGTAGGCATAAAGGGTGCTATTGTTGAAGTAAAAGGGGATAATGCTTTCGGTTATTTGAAGGGAGAAACTGGGGTACATAGACTAGTTAGAATAAGCCCTTTTGATAGTAATAAGAGAAGGCATACATCTTTTGCTAGTGTTTTAGTTACACCTATAATAGATACTAAGATAGAAGTTAATGTTAGGGAAGAAGATTTGAAAATTGATGTGTATCGTTCTAGTGGTGCTGGTGGGCAAAGTGTTAATACAACTGACTCTGCTGTTAGAATTACTCATATTCCTACTGGTATAGTTGTTACTTGTCAAAATGAAAGAAGTCAAATTAAGAATAAAGAAAAAGCAATGGAGATACTTAAGAGTAAACTTTATTTGTTAGAGAAAGAGACTATTGATAAGAAGTTAAATGAACTTAAGGGTAGTGTGATGGATGTTAATTTTGGTAGTCAGATTAGAAATTATGTGATGTGTCCATATACTTTAGTGAAAGATGTTAGAACTGGGTATGAAGTAAGTGATGTTGATAGGGTACTTGATGGAGATATAGAAGGATTTTTGGAGAGTTATTTAAAGAGTTAGCTCTCTATTTCTTTTATTATTTTGTTTGCAATGAATGTGTAACCTAAGGTTGAAGGAAAAGCATTTTCTTGGTTTGGGAGAAATTCTGGACTGTTTCTAAAGTCTTCGTCTATTCTTATGTATTTGATGTTGTATTCTTTTTCGAGGGACTTAAAAGACGTGTTTAGGTAGTTAAATAGAGTAGTGATGTAGGAAGAATTTTCTTCTGTTTCTTTTATAGGGTTATAGTAACCAATTATGTATATTTTTTTGTTTGTTAACTCTCTTATTTCTTTAAGTAATTCTTTTATTTCGCTTATCATAGAGTTTGCATATTTATAGTTTGTTTTGTTTATGTTGTAGTTGCTTCTTAGTTTTGAAAATAATTCGTCACTTCCTACAGATAGTGTTATTAAATCTGCGTTTTTTAAGGCATTAGATAAGGTTTCTTTGTTTGTTAAGTTTGGACTTTTTATCATTTCTATTAAGTCTTTTGTTCTTAAGTCTTCTTTTATGAAGTTTTTGTTTAAAGTTACGTTTTTATGTTTGTTTTTTAGGTAATCATATAGAATGTCTGTGTATGAGATGTCGTATGTGTCAAAAGGAGTATGACCTTTAGCTAAATCGTCTCCAATTGAAAGGTAAGAATAAGGGGTAGTCTGTTTCATGTTATATATTAGTATTATGGGAATTGTTGCAATTAAAAATATTACTAGTTTCTTTTTGATATAAATCACTCCTAGTAATATTTTACTCTTATTTTTTAGTTATAGAACTAACTTATTATTTCTAGTTCTGCACCTACATTTGTAAGTTTTTCTACAATGTCTTCGTATCCTCTTAGAATTAATGGAATGTTATCAAGGATAGTTTCTCCTTGTGCGATTAATCCTGCAGTTAATAATGCGGCTCCACCTCTTAAGTCAGGAATGTATAGTTCACTTGCTGTTAGTGGTGTTGGGCCAGTTATTGTTAGTGTGTTTCCAACTGAAGAAGTGTTAGCTCCCATTTCGTTTAATAGAGATGCGGACATAAATCTTGACTCGTATATTGTTTCTATAATTTCAGATGTGCCTTCTGCTTGAGTTAATAATACTGTGAAAACTTGTTGTACGTCTGTTGGAAAACCTGGAAATACTTGTGTTTTTATTGTTGTTGGAAGTAGTTTAGAGCATTTTGATATAGTTAGAGTGTCTCCTTTTATATCAAAGTCTACTCCAGCATCTTTTAGTTTTATTAGTACTGAATTTATATGGTCTTTTATAAAGCCTTTTATTTTTAAGTTTTTTCCAGCTAATGCGCCTATTATTATGTAAGTAGATGCTTCTATTCTATCAGGGAAAACTTCAGTTACGCCGTTATCTAGGGTTTGTTCTCCATCAATTACTATTGTGCTTGTTCCGGCACCTGTAATTTTAGAACCCATACTTATTAAGAAAGATGCGACGTTTACTATTTCAGGTTCGCGGGCTGCATTTTCTATTATTGTTTGTCCACTTGCATGAGTTGCGGCTAGCATTATGTTTATAGTTGCGCCTACGCTTGCAATGTCTAAGTATATTCTTGAACCAGTTAGTTTGTCTGCAGTTATGATGTATTTGTTTTTTATAATTTCTACTTTAGCACCTAAGGCTTCAAAACCTTTTATGTGAAGGTCAATGGGTCTTGCGCCTATGTGGCAACCACCAGGGAAAGATATTTCTACTTTTTTAAATCTAGCTAGTAATGTTCCCATGAAGTAGTAAGAGGCTCTCATTTGTTCTGATAATTCTTCAGGTATTGGAGCATTTTTTAAGTTAGTTGTGTCTATTATTATTTCGTCTTTATCTATAGTATATTTGCAAGATAAGACTTCTAGTATTTTTAGTAAGTATTCTATGTCTCTTATTTTTGGCACTTTATAGATTTTGCTTGTTGTTTTACAAAGAAGAGCTGCTGGCAAAAGTGCCACTGCAGAGTTTTTAGAACCACTTATGTTAATTTCTCCTGATAGTGTGTTTCCACCTTTTATTTTTAGTCTCACGTTCGTCCCTCCTAAATGGAATCTTCCATATATAATATAAAATTTATTATTCTCTTTGTCAAGAGTAAGAATCATGGTTTACATATTATGTATACAGTTATTAGTAGTAAAACTATTATTGAAACAAGTTTAGAGTATTTTTCAAATTTGGTTCTGGTGTATTTGCCTAGGTTAAAACCTAGAAATGTGAATATACTACTTAGTGTCATAAAAATTAGTGAAGAGGAATATATGTCGGTTGTTATGTATTCTAGGCCTAGACCTAATGTGAAAGCGTCTATTGATACTAGGAATGAGAATGTTAGTATTGTGGTTAGTTTGAATTCGTGGTATTCTTTTTCTTCGTTAAATGATTTAATCATTTCTATTATGATTAGGATAAGTATGATAGTGAGTACTAGTTTTTCGTTTATGTTTATGTATTTGTCTAGTTTTGTGTTAATGCTGAAACCGATTAGTGGCATGAAGAAGTGAAATAGTCCTACTGAAAGGGTAGTCAGTATTATTTGTTTTTTTGGAATATTCAGTAAACCATAGGCCACGCTTAGAGTAAAAGTGTCTATGCTTAGGGAAAGTCCTATTAATATGAGTGTTAGTATTTGCAAAAAAATTCACCTATTAAATTATAGGCGATTTTTTGTTAATTATGCTTGTTAAAAATTTTATTTATTGTTTCTTTAATGAATGAAGTGTATTCTATATCGTCCATGTTACTTTCTTTGGCGTCCATCATGCATAGAGGGGGAAAGAGTACACACCAGTAGTTATCTCCAGAAGAAGAGCCTATTTTTATTAATAAAGACTCGTAATTACCACTTTCATATTTGACACCTTTGTATATTTTTTCAGGAAAGTAGTTTATTCCATAGTTAACAGTGAAGGATTTATTATAGTTATTTTCTTTAAAAAGAGTAGTTATTTTATTAGTAATCAACTCTTCGTTAGATATTATGTTTTTTCTTGTTTCGTTAATGTCAGTACTAGTTTCTATATCACTTATTACACTAGATATGCTTGTTTTTACTTTTTCTTTCATAAGTAAGTCTTCTAAACTATTGGAGTTTGGTATTATTCTAAATCTTATTGAGTCTTTAGGTATTATAACGTAGTCTTCTTCTTTGTTTGTTAGAGTAAACATTAGTGATATTAAAGCAAGTGCAATTATTAGTTTTTTCATTTAAAAACCAGCCTTTCTAATTAATATTGGCTGGTTAGTTCATTTTTTATACATTTGTTATAAATAAATATCTTGTTTTTCCTGCTAGGTCTTTCATAAATTTGTAGTTAATACTTTCTTCAAAGTATGTTTTTATTAAGGCTGTTAAGTCAGACTCTGATTTTTCGTTTATTTCTAAAGCAATTAGATATTTATTATTTAAGTGACTTTTTATGTTTTTGAATATTTCTTCTATATGGTCTATACCTTTTGGGCCACTGTAAAGGGCTAGGTGGGGTTCATATAAAACGTCTTTAGGTAGGGGTTCGTTAGTCATTACATATGGTGGGTTACTTATTATTACGTCAAACTTGCTTGTTATGTTTTTGAATAAGTCACTTTCTATTATGTTTACGTTTAACTTTAGTTCATTTTTGTTTTTGTTTGCGACCATTAGTGCATCTTTTGAGATATCAGATAAAGTTATGTTTGATGATGGTAACAAACTTTTTAAAGTTAAACCAATTGCGCCTGAGCCTGTACATAAGTCTAATATATTTGGGTTTGTAAGATTCAGTTTTTGTATTTCTTTTAGAGTTAGTTCTATTAAGTATTCTGTTTCGTATCTTGGAATTAAAGTAGACTCGTTAACATTTATTTTTAAGCCATAGAAGTCTACGTATCCAATTATGTATTGTACTGGGTAAGATTTTTCTAACAGATTTATAGTCTTCGCATTCCATTTGTTTAACTTTATTAGTTCTTTTTTATCAAGTTCATTAATTTTCATCAGTTATTCCCATTTTTAGTTTTTGGTCTTCAGTTATAAGAGCGTCTATAACTTCGTCTAGGTTACCTTCCATTACTTTGTCTAAGTGCATTATTGTGAAGTTTATTCTATGGTCAGTCAGTCTATTTTGTGGGTAGTTATATGTTCTTATTTTTTCTGAACGGTCTCCTGTACCAATTTTTGCTTTTCTTGTTTCTCCAAGCGCGGCTTCTTGTTCTTGTTGTTTTAAGTCGTAAAGTCTTGATTTTAAGATAGTTAAAGCTCTTTCTTTGTTTTTGATTTGACTTCTTTCTACTTGGCAGTATACCATTAGACCTGTTGGAATGTGTGTTACTCTTACAGCTGAGTCTGTTGTATTTACGCATTGTCCACCAGCGCCTGAGGCACGACAGATGTCTATTTTTAAGTCTTTGTCAAGTAATTCTACTTCTATATCTTCTTGTTCAGGCATTACTAAAACTGTTGCAGTTGATGTGTGAACTCTTCCTTGTGTTTCTGTTGCAGGTACTCTTTGTACACGGTGTGAACCACTTTCAAATTTTAATTTTGAGTAAACACTGTCGCCTGATAGGATAAATTCAATTCCAGCATATCCTCCAGCTTCTCCTGGGACTTCGTTTGTTACTTCTAGTTTCCATCCCATTTTTTCAGCGTATTTTGAGTACATTCTAAATAGGTCTCCAGCAAAGATATTGGCTTCGTCTCCACCTGCGGCTCCACGAATTTCCATTATAACGTTTTTGTCGTCATTAGGATCTTTAGGAAGTAATAAAATCTTTATTTTTTCTTCTAAGTCTTCTTTTTGTTTTGTTAATTCTTCTATTTCAACACGGGCGAACTCAGCCATCTCTGGTTCATGAGTCATTTCATGCGCGGTTTCTAAGTCACTTAATACTTGAGTGTAACTTTTGTAAGCGGCTACACTTTCTTCAAGTGAAGTTTTTTCTTTATTTAATTCTTTCATTTTTTTGAAGTCATTATATACTTCTGGTTTTGTTAATTCTTCTGTTAAGAAGTTATATCTTTCATTTATTATACTTAGTCTTTCTAACATTTTTAATCATCCCTTTCTTTTGTTAGTATTTAGTATCTAACATAAGCTAAAGCTCTGATTCGTCGTCGTCTATTATAACTAAGTCTTTGTATTCGTCGTCAGATGTATCGTCATCTATGTCTTTTGTTTCGTCTATATACATATCGTCTTCAACTGGGTCTTCTTCTAGTTCTTCTTCTAAGTCCTCTTCGTCTTCTTCATCCATTAAATCACTTAGCTCGATTTTTGCAGTATGGTTTTCTCTTAAATCCCAGTATCCACCTTCTAGTTGAATAAATCTTTTTTCTGTAGATAGTAGAGAGAAAAAGTCTCCTATATACTTGTCAGCTTCTGCTTCATTTAAGTGAAGTTGGTTACATACTTCGTTAAATAAATCTAGAAGTTTCATTTTACTTTCTTTTTCTTTTAAAATTACATAAGCAATGTCGTCATATGACATAGTTTCAATATCACTTTCGTTTACACTTTTTAATTTCATATTAAACTACTCCTTTTCCACTAAAATTATACTGATATTTTATAATAAATCAAGTACTTTTGTTAATCTTTTTTATTATATTCACATTTTTTTATAAATACAACCAATTTTTGCTTATAAAATTACCAGATTTACCAATAATAATTTTAGGAGACGAGTTATGAAGAAATGTAGGTATTATATATATTTGATGTGGAAAGTTGCTGTTTATTTGATTATTTTTGCTTTTATGGTGCTTGTTGGTTTTTATGTTTACGCTTATATTACACCTAAGATGGATATTAATAAGTCTAATAGAATAGTTATGTATGATAGTGAGGATGAAGTGTTTTATCAAAGTACGCATACTAATTCGTGGGTTAGTTTAAGTGAGATAAGTGAGTATGCTAAATATGGGATAGTGGATACTGAAGACAAAAATTTTTATTTACATAATGGTTTTGATTACATGAGAATTTTAAAGGCACTTTATAAGGATATTAAGAGTAAGAGTTTGGAAGAAGGGGCTAGTACTATAAGCCAGCAGTATATTAAGAATTTGTTTCTTTCTTTTGATAAGACATGGGATAGGAAGTTAGAAGAGGCGTATCTTACTTTTGAGTTAGAGGTTCATTATACTAAAGACCAAATATTAGAAGGGTATATGAATACTATAAATTATGGAGCTGGGAATTACGGAATAGAAGAAGCGAGTCAGTATTATTTTAATAAGAGTGCTAGAGATTTGAGTCTTGCTGAAGCGTCTATTATTGTGGGAATTCCTAAAAATCCGACATATTATAACCCGATATATTACTATGATAATGCTAAAAATAGGCAGTGGATTGTTTTAAATAGTATGGTTAAGAATGGGCATATAACTGAAGAAGAGATGGAGAGTGCTTTTGGGGAAGAACTTAGTTTTTATGGGAAAAAGAATAGTAATTTTATTTTAAGTTCAATGTATTACAAGGACGCGGTTATGAGTGAATTAAATAATATAGATGAGATACCTAAGAGTTTAATTGAGACTGGTGGGTTAAAGGTGTATACTTATTTAGATAGTAAAGCACAGGAGAGTTTGGAGAAAATAGTTAGTGAAGAGATGAGTGAGACTAGTGAGTTACAGGTCGCAAGTATGATTAAGAACCCTAAGAATGGGGCAGTGGTGGCGATTATTGGTGGGACTAATTATAATGAAAGTCAGTTTAATAGGGTTACTCAAGCTAAAAGGCAAGTGGGGTCTACATTTAAGCCGATTTTATATTATGCGGGGCTAGAGAATGGAATGACTAGTACGTCTACTTTTGTAAGTGAAACAACTACTTTTAGGTTAGATAGTGATAATACTTATAGTCCACATAATTATGCTAGTAAGTATGCAAATAAGGCTATTACAATGGCTGAAGCAGTGGCTTTGTCAGACAATATCTATGCAGTTAAAACTCATTTGTTTCTAGGTACTGATGCTTTAAAGAATACTGCTAAGATTATGGGAATTAAAGAGAAGTTACCAAATAATGTTAGTTTAGCTCTTGGTACTAGTGAACTAACGATGTTAGACTTTAGTAATGCATATGGAACGCTTGCTAATTATGGAGTAAAGAATGATACTACTTTGATTAGGAAAGTGACAGATTTAGATGGGAATGTTTTGTATGAAAGAGATTATGAAGAGGAGGAAGTACTTGATAAAAGGAATGTTTATATTTTAAATGAGATGTTAAAAGGGACTTATAACTATAATTATATTGATTATACTAGTCCTACATTAATGAGTGTTAGCGGGCTTTTGACAAGGAAGTATGCAGCGAAGAGTGGTACTACTGATACAGACTACTGGGTAATTGGGTATAATCCTGATGCATTAGTGATGGTGTGGATAGGGTATGATGATAATAAGGATATCTCTGATGTTAGTAGTAAAATTCCTAAGAGAATATGGGCTAGGGGGATAGAGAGTTATTTAGAGGGTAAGGAAACTAGCTGGTATGATATTCCTAGGGGAGTTACTGGAAGTATTGTTAATCCGATAACTGGTAGTACTACTGATTTGTCTGTTAAAGATTTGTTATATTTTGTTAAGGGTACTGAACCTAATTATGTGAGAAACTAAAAAAGATTAGAGTGTGTTTTCTAATCTTTTTGAATTTTAATTATTATTTGATACATATCTTCAAAGTCAAATTCTTCAGTGTCAACGTTAAAGCCCATGTTTTCTATTTTTCTTGCTTCGTCTCTTGCTGAAGTGATGGCTTTACTTAAGCTTTTTGGTTCAGAAGATACTTCTTCAACTGGTGTGTCTTTACTTTGTCTAAATTCTTCTATTATGCTACTTTCTGAAGTATCTGAAACGTTTGATACAGCTGGGTTTTCAAATGTTTGGGTTGTTACATCAAAGTCCATTAT
>CAVITD010000072.1:0-27866 GCA_963645645.1 uncultured Eubacteriales bacterium | reverse complement strand
CTTTTTATTTTAAGGAGAGTGAAAAAATGGAAGAATTAACAATGAAAGACTTAGTGAATTTTTGTAAACAATATGGTTTCATATTTCAAGGAAGTGAAATATATGGAGGACTTGCAAATACTTGGGACTTTGGACCAGTTGGAGTAGAGTTAAAGAAAAACCTAAAAAATGCTTGGATGAAGAAATTCATTCAAGAAGACATTAACAACGTTGGCTTAGATAGCGCTATTCTAATGAACCCAAAAACATGGGAAGCAAGTGGACATTTGAGCACATTTAGTGACCCATTAATTGACTGCAAAGAATGTAAAACTAGATATCGTGCAGATAACTTAATTAATGACTATACTAATTCAAACTTAGGAGATACTCTTACAAACGAAGAAAGAGTTTCATACATTAAAGAAAATAAGGTTCCATGTCCAAAATGTGGAAAAACTAACTTCACAGACATAAGAGAATTTAACCTAATGTTTAAAACATTCCAAGGTGTAACAGAAGACTCAAAAAGTGCGGTATATCTTCGCCCAGAAACTGCGCAAGGTATATTTGTAAACTTCATGAACGTACAAAGAAGTATGAGACTTAAAGTGCCATTTGGAATTGGACAAGTAGGTAAATCATTTAGAAACGAAATAACTCCAGGTAACTTTATATTCAGAGTTAGAGAGTTTGAACAAATGGAGTTAGAATTCTTCTGTAAGCCAGGTACAGAATTAGACTGGTTTAAATACTATAAAGACAAATGTAAAAATTTCTTACTAAGTTTAGGTATCAAAGAAGAAAACCTAAGACTAAGAGACCATGACAAAGAAGAACTAAGTTTCTACAGTAACGCAACAACAGATATAGAATATAAATTCCCATTCGGATGGGGAGAACTTTGGGGAATAGCATCTCGTACTAATTATGACCTTTCTAGACATATGGAAGTATCAAAAGAAAAACTAGAGTATCTTGATCCGGATACTAATGAAAAATATGTTCCTTATGTAATTGAACCATCTCTAGGTGTAGAAAGACTATTCTTAACAGTACTTTGTAATGCTTATACAAAAGAAATACTAAGTGATGGAACAACAAGGGAAGTAATGAAGTTTGCTCCTGGAGTAGCACCATACAAAGTAACAGTATTACCTTTAGTAAAGAAATTCCATAGTGAAAAAGCACTAGAAATGTATAAAGAATTATCTAAACACTTTATGACAATGTATGACGAAAGTGGTAACATTGGTAAAAGATATAGAAGAAGTGATGTAATAGGTGTACCTTTTGCAGTTACAATAGATGACGAAACATTAAATAACGGTACAGTAACTGTAAGAGATAGAGATACAATGGAGCAAATAACACTAAAAGTTGAAGAGTTAGTTGATTACATAAACAAAAAAATGGAGTTTTAATGGAGTGATTATGAAAATAGAAAACGAAATAACTGTATTAGTTAAAAGTGATTATACTACTATAAAAAACATTCTAGAACAAAATAACTTTACAATAAAAGAAGAATATGATTTATTAGACATATATTTGGTAAATTCAAACTTAGATTTATCTAAACTAAGTAACTTAGAAATATTATCTAAATGTGTGTTAATAAGAGACATTATAGGCATTGAAAAAGAATTATTATATAAATACAAAAAATATGATGAAAACGAAAACATCATTGAGCAAGGCAAAGTAAAATGTCCAATAACAGATACTGAAAAGGCTTTGAAATTTATGCAGACAATAGACTATAAAAAAATATTTCAAATATATGATAAATGTATAGTATTCTCAAATGAAGATATAGATTTAATTGTACAATTGGTTAATGATGAGTATATATTTATAGAGATAGAAACTAATAATAAATATACTAATGCCGAAGAATTAAAAGAAATAATAAACAGATATAATCTTCCAATAGATAAAACTAATTATTTCGTAAAAAAAGCAGAAATCATGTTAAAAAAAGTATTAAAAAGATAATATTAATTAGAAGAAATAAGTTGGTTTCTTCTTTTTATTTATTTCATAACCTGTTATAATATAAGTAAGAAAGGAGTTTTTAAAATGAATAAAACTAACTCAAACGATTTTTTAGGAAAGGAAGTAGATGTAGTCATAGATAGGCCATTATGTTCTAAACATCCTAAACATGGTTTTACATATATGTTGAATTATGGGTACATTCCAAACACAATAAGTGCTGATGGTGAAGAATTAGACGCCTACTTAATAGGTGAATTTGAACCAGTTACAACTTCTCATGGAAAAGTAATTGCAATTATACATAGAACAAATGACGACGATGATAAACTAATTGTCTCAAAAAATAATAAAAACTATTCAGATGAAGCTATAAAAGCATTAACAGAATTCCAAGAACAATACTTTGAATCAATAATATTAAGATAATAAAAAAATATTATAAAGGAGGGATTATAATGATAGAAGAAACTATTTTCACAAAAGAAAAGATAATAGAAATTATAAAAGAAATTTATAATATTGATATTTATCAAATAGAAAAATTAAATCGTGGAAGTGCTAACTTATATTCTTTAAACGATAATAAATATGTTTTAAAAGAATTTCAAACTAAGTATACTAAAGAAGAAATAGATAAGAAAATAATTATAATAAACCATTTAAAAAATGATAATATACCAGTACCTGATTACATTAGAACTTTGAAATTATAGTTTCATGTATGAACAAAGGGTAGTTACGATGCAAAAATATATTGATGGGTACACTATGGAATCAAATACAGGAACGCCTGATCAAGTTTTAGAGTCAGCAGAATATTTAGGAAAAATTATTAGAAGTTTAGAAATACTAAACATCGAGTTGCCAAGTAATGATGTATCAAGCTGGTATTCAAATGAAACATTTAATGAAAGTATAGAAAAACAAGAAAAACTATTAGAAAAAATAACCATAGAAAGTTATCCGCAAATATATAAGGATTTAACAGATAAAATTTCTATGCTAAAATATGTTAGAGATAATTTGGATTTTAGAGATATGGACAAACTCACAGTTATGAATACACATGGTGACTATAGTGTACTACAGTTCATATACAAAGAAGGGAAAATAAATGCAATAATTGACTTCGTATCAGCATGTAAAATGCCTATTGTGTGGGAAATAATCAGGTCTTATAGTTACATAGACCCATTAGCTAAAGAAGGAAAAATTGATATAAATAATTTAGTAAAATACGTAGAAAAAGTTAATGAGTATATTAAATTGAATAAGTATGACCTAAAATACATGTCATATTTATACTTGGTACAACTTTTAGCAAGCACATATGGCTATAAACAATATATTACAAATAATTCAAAAACACGCTTATTAGATTTTGCATATTTTAGAACAAGAATGTGTAGATTTTTATTTGAAAATTCTAATGATATAGCTGATGAATTAAAAAGAAAATTACTATAAAAAGCAACTATACCAAAAAAGAGTGTGAACGATATGCTCTTATTAAATGTTAATAAAGTTACAAAGAATTTTGAGTATGAAAATATACTAAATAATGTATCATTTAATTTAAATGAAGGAAAAGTTTTTTTAATAGTTAGCCCAAACGGATGTGGGGAATCTATTCTTATAAAAATACTTGCCGATTTTAGAAAAGTCAACAAAGAAAATATAAGCATAAAAAATGCTAAAGAAGCTTATTTAAAACAAGTACAAGATGAGCAAAGCGATACAACATGTTATTAACTTGATAAAATAAACAAATAATAAAAAGTAATTGCCTTTAAAAGCAAAAATATAGTATAATAAACCTATACACATCAAGGAGGAAAAAAGTATGAATAAAAGAGACATTTTTATAGGTGGAGCGTGGCCATATGCTAATTACTTTTTACACGTTGGTCATTTAGCTGCATTATTACCAGGAGATTTATTAGCAAGATATTATAGGGGAAAAGGAGATAATGTTATATACGTATCAGGTTCTGACTGTCATGGTACACCAATAACAGAACGTGCAAAAAAAGAAGGCGTAGAGCCATATCAAATAGCAGAATACTATCATAGAGAGTTTGCAAAAACATTCGATAGATTAGGTTTTGAATATGATGAGTATTCCACAACTATGAGTGAACATCATAAAGAATATGTTAAAGAAAAGTTTAAGAAAATGATAGAAAACGGCTACATTTATGAAAAAGAAGTAGAACAAGATTATTGTGACGAATGTAAGACATTCTTATCAGATAGAGAAATAGAAGGTGTTTGCCCACACTGTGGTGGAAAAAGTACAGGAGATCAATGTGATAAATGTGGTGCTTCATTAGATAGCACTGAAGTATTAGACAAGCATTGTAAAAAATGTCACAGTAAAACAATTTTAAAAAATAATAAACATCTATATTTTAAACTAACAGAATTTGAAAGCGGATTACAAGAATTAATAAACAAAAACAAGCTAACATGGAGAAAAAATGCATTGGGTGAAGCTCAAAAATACATAGATATGGGATTGGTAGATCGTGCAGCAACAAGACAACTTAATTGGGGAGTAGAAGTTCCAGTTGAAGGTTATGAAGATAAAAGAATTTATGTATGGATTGAAGCAGTATTGGGATATTTATCAGTTGGAGAAGAAGTAGCAAAAAGTCGTGGTATTGATTTTGATAAATTCTTATCTGACGATAATGCAAATTTAAAGACATATTATGTTCATGGAAAAGATAATATTCCATTCCATACAACTATATATCCTGCCTTATTACTTTCATTAAAAGAAAATTATAGACTTCCAGATTACATTGTATCTTCAGCCTATGTTAATTTAAATAATGAGAAAATGAGTAAATCAAAAGGGAATTTAATAACAGCCAATGAATTATTAGATATGTTTGAAAGCGATACTTTAAGGTTTTATTTCTCATTTAAAGGACCAGAAACAAATGACATGAATTGCTCGATAGACGATATCATTCAAACTCACAACAAATTCTTAGTAGGTATGTTAGGTAACTTCGTAAATCGTAATTTATCCTTCATTAAGAAGAAATTTGATGGAAACATTGCAGAAGGAACAATAGATGAAAAGATAAAAGAAGCAACAAACAAAACTTATCACTTAGTTGGAGAATACTTTGAAAAAGGTGAGATTAAAAATGCTGTAACATCTATAATGGAATATGTTAATTTGGCAAATAAATATTACGATAGTAGAGAACCATGGAAACAAGTTAAGGAAAATATTAGTGATTTTAACGATACAACATATACTTGCTTATACATGATTGCAAATCTATCAAACTTAATAGAGCCAGTTTTACCAAACGCTTCAACTAAGATAAAAAGAATGTTAAATTTAAATCCATACAAATGGGAAGAAGAAATGATTTCAGGAGATTATAAAATTTCTGATATCGATATTCTTTATAATCGCTTAGAGGTAAAAACTAATGAGTAATTTGATATAAAAGAATAAAATTGAAAGGAAATTCAAATGAAAATAAGAAACCTATTCCAAAAAACAATTTGCTCATTAATAACTATAATATATGTATCAAAAGATAAAACAATAAAACAAGAAGCGTCAAAGTATCTAAGAGACTTAGTATACCAATATGATAAATATGTTAAACACAAAAATGTTTACGAACTAGGATTTAAATATAGTGCAGCTGACGTTTCAGACTTCATGTACAAATGTATAGAATCAAAAGATGATATAATTTGGCTATCAGAAGATATGTTTTACGGTTTTGAAGAATTAATGGACACAATACTAGAAGAACGAAATTTGAATAATTCCTAAAAGTGTGCTATAATAAGCACACTTTTTATTAAAGGGGGCAAACTATGGAAAACGTAGTAAGAGAAGACAAAAGACAAAAATTAAATAGAGAAATAACTGGAGTAATACATAAGGACAGAATTTGGGAACAATGGTATGACCAAAAAATATTTGATTACACTCTACCTAAAATGTCTCAAAAAGATTATTTGTTCAAATGTATTGGTGACGATTTAAATCGTATAATGATAAATAATCGTGGTATGAAATCGTTTACTGTAGAAGAATTTTATAACATGGTATTAAAGTATGAAAAAGCATTTAGCAAAATGAATTTAAACAAAGGTGACGTGATTTGCACAATCGGATTAACTACTCCGGAAATGTATGCAATAAAATATTCTGCAACATCACTAGGACTTATTACTTGTAACTTAAATGTATTAGATATGGCTGTAACTGATAACGGTGTAAACAGATTATATAATCAACTATCAAACGTTAACCCAAAAATGATTTTTACCTTAGACATTTTAGAAGATAAAATATACAAAGTAATAAATGATGAGAAGTTCAATAGTGCTATAAAAGTATCAATGCCACTAACAGTGTCCACTCCAAAATATAATCCTGAAAGATTAGTATTTAACTTAAAAATGCTAAAAGACTATCTTTCTGGTAAAAAAATAAATTACAAAATGAAACTAGAAGATTTTATATCTCTTGGAAATGACGTGAAACTAGAAGATTTAAACGAAATTTATGAAGAAAAACTTCCTTGTAACATCTCATTTACAAGCGGAACTACTGGAATAAATAAAGCGGTACTTCTATCCCATGATGCCAATAACGCACTTGCTTTTCAACAACAAGTTGGTAATTTTGGATTTAAAAGAGGCACAAAACACCTAGCATTAGTGCCACCTTTCTTAGCATTCTGGGATGCTGACATAGTACACGCTGCCTTAGTTCAAGGTGCTGAAAACATAATAGAATTATTTTTGGATTACAAAAAAATTCCGGGTTACTTTAAAAAATATGACATTAATCTAGGCATCTGGAGTCAATACTTATGGAGTTCACTTGAAACTCTAAGCGAAAAAGACTTAAAAAGAGTAAAAGAAAACTTGTCACTTGCAATTGTAGGCGGTGAAAGATGTGAAATAAACGCAGCCGAAAAATTCTATAACAAAACTGGAGTATTACAAACAACAGGTTTTGGTGCTTCAGAAGTAAACACAACATTCAGTTTTGCACATCCGTACTGTAACAAAATTGGAACTGCTGGTATACCAATGCCATACAACAACGTAAAAATAACTGACCCATCACTAAAAGACGTAACATATGGAGTAAACGGAAAATTATTTATCACAGGCCCTACACTAATGAATGGTTACTATAAAAGAGAAGACCTAACTAGCAAAGCACTATATACTGACGAATTCGGAACAAAATGGTATTACACTGGAGACTATGCAGTAGTTGATAAAGATGGATGTTTAACCATATTAGATAGATATAGTGATCCAATAACCTTAAGAACAAATGATGGTACTGAACAAGTAAATAAGTTAGACATAGTAGAAAAAATAAAAACAAATAGAAACATAAAAAACTGCAAGATGACATTTAACAATGAAAAACTAGTACTTCATTTATCATTAGACGATTTTTATAACATAAATGATGAAGAAAAAATAGAAAGTATACTATCCACAATTAAAGAAAACTTGAAACCTAAGTACTATCCAAACATAATAAATGTACTCGAAGATTTACCTCGTACACAAGTTGGAAAAGTAGACTACAAAGTATTAGAAAAAATGGGTAACGAATTAACAATTGACTTAGACGAAAACACAAAACTAATCATAAAAAAAGAAGATCAAAAAACTAAAAAAATTAAAAGGAAGTAGTTTATATTTCATTTTAACTATTAAAAATTAAACTCAAAAATTATGTTTTTAACATTTAAAAATGCGAAATTTGCATAATTCCTAAAAGTGTGCTATAATAAGTACACTTTTTATTAAAGGGGGAAAACTATGAAAGACTATTTAAACAATTATAAAGAAAGTTTAAAAGATTTAACTGAAGAACAAACAAATGAAAGAAACTTATATTTAAAAGGACTTCAAACAGGACTTTACTATGGTCCAATAACAGGACTATCAAGTATCGATAAACCATGGTTAAAGTATTTTAAAAACGAAAACATACTAAAAACTATGCCTAGAACTACAATATATAATTATCTATATGAATCTAACAAAAACAACCAACTAAGTATAGCTTTAGAATACTTTGGAAGAAAAATAACTTACTTCGAACTATTTAGAAAAATAGAAAAAACAGCCAAAAACTTTAGTGCATTAGGAGTAAAAAAAGGAGACATTGTGACGATATGCATGCCATCTACTCCAGAAACAATTTACTCAATATATGCTCTTAACAAAATAGGTGCAATACCTAATTTAATTGATCCTCGTTATAGTGAAGATATGATAAAAGATTTAATTGTTGAAGCAAACTCAAAATATTTATTAACAATAGACCTATGTAATGAAAAAATAAAAAAGATAGAAAAAGAAACAAACTTAGTAAAAATAATATCAGTTTCCGCTACTAACTCTGTACCTATAATTAGACATATAAAGAAAAATAATGTTGTAGAAAATGGAAAATGGATGGACTGGACAACATTTACAAAAAAAGAAAGTACCTATGAAGAAAACAAATATATACAAGGCAAGTTCTCTGTATTAGTACATACTGGTGGAACAACAGGAAAACCAAAAGGTATAATGCTAACTGATGACAACATAAACTCAATAGTTTTCCAATATAAAAACGGTGATATAGCTTTATCAAAAAAACAAACTTTCTTAGATATTATCCCGCCTTTCGCAGCATACGGAATATGTTCCTCTATACACATGCCATTATCTTTAGGAATGAAAACAATACTTATACCTAAATTTAATCCAAATGAATTTGATAAACTAATTCTAAAACATAAACCAACACATGTCTTAGGAGTGCCAAGTTTCTGGGAAAATCTATCAAAAAACCCTGCTATGGCTAACGTAGACTTATCATTCTTACAAAGTCCAGGTTCAGGTGGAGATGGTATATTAGCCTCAAGTGAAGAAAAAGTAAATGAGTTCTTTAAAAGCCATAACTCAAGTTCAAAATTAATAAAAGGTTATGGAATGAGTGAAGTAAGTTCTAGTGCTTGTACATGTACTACTAATGCAAATGAATTAACAAGTGTAGGAATACCACTAATCAAAACAACAATAGGAATATTTGAACCAAATACAACAAATGAACTAGGTTACAATAGATCAGGCGAAATATGCATAACTGGTCCTTCGGTAATGAATGGATACTTTAATAACGAAAACTTAACTAACAAAACAATAAAAACACATTCTGATGGATTAAAATGGGTTCACACAGGAGATTTAGGTTACATAACAGAAAATGGTATACTATACGTTACTGGAAGAATTAAAAGAATGATAGTAAGATATGATGGCTTTAAAATGTATCCAACAGCAATAGAAGAAGTAATTTCAAGAACTCCTGGAATAGAATCAGTAGCGGTAGTGAAGTCATATAATGAATTAGGAAATATTGTAAAAGCATTTATGGTAGCAAATAAAAATGTTAAAGACTTAGATTTATTAGAGAATGAAGTATTAGAAAATTGCAAACTCTATCTTGCAGAAAGATCAATTCCAGAAAAGTTTGAATTCATAGACGAATTACCCTTAACAAATCTAGGCAAAATAAATTATGATGAATTAGAAAACAGAGAATTTTCTAAGAAAAAAGTGTTAAAAAATATTTAAAATAAAAATAGAATATTGTATAATAAAACCGAAAGGAAGAGATAATCGTGAACATGAAAATTAAAGGATTATTTCAAAAAACGATATGTTCGATAATAACTATTATGTATATGTCTAAGGATAAAGACATCAAAGAAGAAGCATCAAAATATTTGAAAGATTTAATTTTTCAGTATGACAAATATGTAAAACATGATAATGTATACGAACTTGAATTTAAATATAGTTCAGATGACATCGAAGATTTTATGTACAGATGCATAGATTTAAAAGAAGATGTAATGAGAGTGTCAGAAGATATGTTTTTTGGGTTTGATGATTTAATGAACGCAATTATAAAAGAAAGGAAGTAAGTAAGATGTCAGAAAAAGCAAAAGAATTACCTGGAGGAATATGGGTAAAAATAAATGAAGATAAAAGAGGAACAAGACATGTTGATGTTTATGATGAGGATCCATCTAATTCTCATAAAGAATCGATACATATTTCTATAAAAGATGATGGAAGAGGAAGAATAGCAACTCAATCTGGTGATGAAAAAAGAGAAGAGACAGATACACGATGCTATTTAACAACTGCGTGTATGAGATTTTACCAAGAAAAATTTGATGATAATTGTTATGAATTAAAAGTTCTTAGATGGTTCAGAGATAATTTTATTTCTAAACAAGATATTCAAGAATATTATAAACTTGCACCATTAATTGTGCAAAGTATAGAAATGGATAATCAAACATTAATTTATAATTATCTTTATGATAACTTAGTAGATTATTGTACATCAAATATAGAAAACGGTAATTATGAAGAAGCATATGAGAGATATAAGGAAACTGTTATGCTTTTAAATAATTATTATTTGACAGATACTAACAAAAAAGTGTTAAAAAATAGTTAAAACATCATACTTAACTATTTTTTTTATTTACTTTATGATAAAATTTATATATAAAGGTAGTGATAATATGAGTTTTGGAGTAACGTTTTCAAGTCTAAGTCTCTTTTATAGTATATTACTAACTATAACCTATTTCAAAAAGAAAAGAGCAAAAAACTATGAAACAAAATTATATGGATGGTTAATAATAACAAATTTAATAGGACTCATCCTAGCCATTGCATGTTATTTCTTTGTATTAAATAAAGAAACATACGAAATAGCAAACTTTATAATCTCACGATTTTATTTGATGTATCTAACAACATGGATAATGATACTTACAATGTATGTAATCATGATATCGGTTAAACAAGAAAATTTAGAAAAAACCTGGGACAAATTACTGAATTATATGATAATCATATGGTTTATAGCAAGTTTTATCACTTTTGTCTTACCATTAAATTATGAAAACACAAATAATTTGGTATATTCATATGGAACATCCGCAAACTTTACTTTCTTAATAGGATTCCTATTTGAAATAGTATGCTTTATATTCATGCTAAAAAATATAAAGAGTATAAAAAACAAAAAATATTTGCCAATAATCTTATACATGATAGGCGGTACAATTGTAATGGTTATTCAAAAACTAAATCCTGGATTACTACTAATGACATCTGCTGAAACTTTTGTAACATTCTTAATGTATTTTACAATAGAAAACCCAGACATGAAACTTATTAACGAACTAGAACTAGCCAAAAACTCAGCCGAAAAAGCAAATCGTGCTAAAACAGAATTCCTAAGCAGTATGTCTCACGAAATAAGAACACCTCTAAACGCAATTGTAGGTTTATCGGAAATAATAAATAAAACTGATGATGTAAAAGAAATACATGAAGACTCAAAAGATGTAGTAAATGCAAGTTACACACTTCTCGAAATAGTAAACAGCATTCTAGACATAAGTAAAATTGAAGCAGGAAAAATGGAAATAGTAAAAGTTAACTATAATCCTAAAGACGAAATACAAAAACTTGCAAAACTACTAGAAACTAGAATAGGTTCAAAAGACTTAAAATTATACGTTGAAATAGATAACAATTTACTTAATGTTTTATATGGAGACTTAAACAAGATAAAACAAATAATATCAAATTTACTATCAAATGCAATTAAATACACAGAAAGTGGTCGTGTAGATTTAAAAGTTGTGGTAGAAAACACAGACAAAATATGTAACCTAGAAATAATGGTAAAAGATACAGGTCGTGGTATCAAGGAAGAACAACTTTCCCACTTATTCACTAAGTTTGACAGGTTAGAAGAAGACAAAAACACATCAATTGAAGGAACAGGACTTGGGCTAGCAATAACAAAAAGCCTTGTAGAAATGCTTGGTGGTACTATAAATGTAGAAAGCACATATGGCGTAGGAAGTGTGTTTACTGTAACAATTCCTGAAGAAATATCTGATGCTGTCTTAGAAACCACAGAAACAGAAAATATTACTAAATATAACGGAGTAACTTCTCTAATTGTAGACGACTCAAAACTAAACCTAAAAGTAGCAGAAAAAATACTATCTGAATATGGCTTAACTACCGAAACTGTACTAAGTGGAGACGAGTGTATAGATAAAATAAAAAGAGGCAACAACTACGATATAATATTTATGGACATAATGATGCCTAACAAAGGTGGAGTAGAAACTCTTAAAGAACTTAACTCACTACCTAACTTTAATACACCAGTAGTTGCATTAACCGCAGATGCGATGGAAGGCCAAAAAGAAGCATATTTATCTGCTGGCTTCATTACATACTTATCAAAACCAATTGACCGTCAAGAACTAGAGTCATTCCTAAAAAAAGAATTAAAAGACAAAGTAGCACTAGAAAATACCAAAAGTTCTATTAAAGAAGAAATCAAGCCTGCCAAAAAAGAAAACACTAAAGAAGACCTGCTTACTAATGTTGGACTAGACCTAAAAAAAGCATATGAGTTCTTTATGGACATAGATACCCTTATCCCAGAGCTAAAAGTGTACCTTACTGAAAGTGTAGAAAACAAACGCGTTATGGAAGAGTCTTATAACCAAAAAGATGACATCAACTACGAAATAGTAGTCCACAAACTAAAAAGTGAAAGTAGAATGTTAGGCCTTACTGACTTAGGAGAAATGTTCTATAATCACGAACTAGCCGCCAAAAGCCATGACTGGGACTATATAAATAAGGAATACACTTCATTAATAAATGAATATGATAAAGTATTAAATGTACTAGAAAAACTATAGAAAATGCATATTGAAAAATGTAAACAAATCAAAGTTTTAAACTGTAAACAGAAGAGACTAAATTCTTTTCTGTTTATTTATTTTATCTACAAAAAACACCCTGTAAACTTTACAAAAAAATTTAATCAAAAAATACTTGATTTTTACACAATTTTATCATATAATGATATACGTATGACTGCGGAGAAGCGCAAGGTTGCTGATACACCCGGTTAAGTTGTAAATATTTAATTTAGTATCAGGTAATTTGTGTGGAGCGAGTCTATTTGAAATAGGCGAAGGAGGGTAATTTATGTCAAAAGAGAAAGTTCGTATCAGATTAAAAGCGTATGATCACAGAGTATTAGACCAAGCAGCAAGCAAAATTGTTGATACAGTAAAACGTACTGGTGGCGTTGTTTCTGGACCAGTTCCACTACCAACAGACATCGAAAAAATCACAATTCTAAGAGCTGTTCACAAATACAAAGATTCACGTGAACAATTTGAAATGAGAACACACAAAAGATTAATTGATATCGATAGTCCAAGTAAAGAAACAGTAGATGCATTATCTCACTTAGATTTACCAAGTGGAGTAGATATTGAAATCAAATTATAAGATTTAGTAGGGAGGAAAAACAATGAAAGGAATCTTAGGACGTAAAGTTGGAATGACACAAGTATTCACAACTAACGGATTACTTATACCTGTAACTGTAGTAGAAGTTGAACCAAACGTTATAACTCAAATCAAAACAGTAGAAAAAGATGGGTATAATAGTATTCAATTGGGTGCTTTTACAAAAAGAGAAAAAGTATCTAATAAACCAGAAATGGGACATGTTAAGAAAGCAAATACTACACCTAAGCGCTTCTTAAAAGAAATTAAAGGATTAGACGTAACTAACTATGAAGTTGGTCAAATAATCGGTGTAGACACATTCGAAGTAGGAGAACTAGTAGACGTAACAGGAACTTCTAAAGGTAAAGGTTTCCAAGGAACAATTAAGAGACATAACTTTAGTAGAGGACCTATGGGACATGGTTCACACTATCATAGAGCTGTTGGTTCTCGTGGACCAATGAGACCAATGAGAGTCTTAAAAGGTAAGAAATTACCAGGACATATGGGTAATGAAACAGTAACAATTCAAAACCTAGAAATCATAGCAGTAGACACTGAAAATAATTGCTTACTAATAAGTGGTAACATACCAGGACCTAAAAAAGGTTATGTAATAGTAAGAACTGCTGTTAAAAATGGTGGAAAAGTTGAAGCTAAAGAATTAGTTTCATATGTAGTAGAAGAAGTTGTAGAAAATAACGAAGTAGTTACTGAAGAATTAACTGAAACAGTTGAAACTCCAGCAAATGAAGAAGTTACAGAAGAAACTACTACAGAAACTCCAGAAAAGGAGGATGCTGAATAATGGCTAAATTAGATGTATTAAAACTAAACGGAGAAAAAGCTAGCACAGTTGAATTAAACGATGCTATCTGGAATATCGAAGTAAACGAAATAGTATTAAGTGAAGCAGTAAGATTACAAATGGCTTCATTAAGACAAGGTACACATGATACTAAAGGAAGAAGTGAAGTATCAGGTGGCGGAAGAAAACCTTGGAGACAAAAAGGAACAGGACGTGCTCGTCAAGGTTCAATTAGAGCCCCTCACTGGGTAGGTGGAGGAATCGTTTTTGGACCAACACCAAGAAGTCATAGTTTCAAAATGAATAAAAAAGAAAGAAGACTTGCAATTAAAAGTGCTCTTTCAGACAAATTCCAAAATAACGAAATATGCGTAGTTGATAGTTTAGAATTAACTTCACCTAAAACAAAAGAATTTAATAACACATTAAATACTTTAAACTTAAATGGTAAAACATTAATAGTAACTGATGGAGAAAATGGTAACATTGCCTTAGCATCAAGAAACATCGCTAACTTACACGTAATAGAACCATCAAGCATTAACGTTTTAGACCTAGTAGGTGCAGATAACTTACTTATCGACGTAGCAAGCGTTAATAAAATAGAGGAGGTGCTTAAATAATGAATATAGAAATAATAAAAGCACCAGTAATAACTGAAAAAACAAATAACTTAGCTAGTGCTAACGTATACGTTTTCAAAGTTGACAAATCTGCTAACAAAACTCAAATTAAACAAGTTATTGAAAGCAAATGGAACGTTAAAGTTTTAAGCGTTAACACTACTAATACACAAGCTAGAAAAAGAAGAGTTGGAAAGTACACTGGTTACACAACTCCTTATAAGAAAGCTTATGTAAAACTTAAGGAAGGCTCTACAATAGAGTTTTAGTAGGTGATTATAATGGCAATAAAGAAATTTAAACCAATAACTAACGGAACTAGAAACATGAGTACTTTAGTAAATGAAGAAATCACATCAAGTACTCCTGAAAAAAGTTTGTTAAGAAAAACTAAAAGCAATGCTGGAAGAAACAATCAAGGTAAAATCACTGTAAGACATAGAGGTGGCGGAGTTAAAAGAAAATATCGTGTAATAGATTTCAAAAGAAATAAAGACGGTATTATCGGGACTGTTACAAGTATCGAATACGATCCAAACAGAAGTGCAAACATTGCATTAATAACTTATGCTGATGGAGAAAAAAGATACATTATCGCACCTTTAAACTTAAAAGTTGGTGACAAAATTGAAAGTGGAGAAAATGTTGATATCAAAGTTGGTAACGCTCTTCCACTTATGAACATTCCAGTTGGTACAGTAGTACACAATGTTGAATTAAATCCTGGTAAAGGTGGACAACTAGCTCGTGGTGCTGGTTCAAGTGCGCAAATATTAGGTAGAGAAGGAAAATACGTTTTATTAAGACTTAAGTCTGGCGAAACAAGAAAAGTTATGGGAGTATGTCGTGCTACTATAGGAACTGTTGGTAACTTAGATTACGAACTAGTTCATTTAGGAAAAGCAGGAAGAAAAAGACACATGGGATGGAGACCAACAGTACGTGGATCAGTTATGAACCCTAACGATCACCCTCATGGTGGTGGTGAAGGTAAAGCACCAGTTGGTAGAAAAGGTCCTATGACTCCATGGGGTAAACCAGCTCTTGGACTTAAAACTCGTAAAACAAAGAAAGCTAGCGAGAAGTTAATAGTATCTCGTAGAAATAAATAGAAAGGATTTGTGCGTATGTCAAGAAGTTTAAAAAAAGGACCTTTCGTTTTTGATAGATTACTTAAAAAAGTACAAGCTCTAAACGAAAGTGGAAAAAAAGAAGTAATTAAAACTTGGTCACGTCGTTCAACTATATATCCAGATTTCGTTGGACACACATTTGCAGTTCATAATGGAAAAGATTTCATTCCAGTATATGTAACTGAAGACATGGTTGGACACAAGCTTGGTGAGTTTGCATTAACTCGTAAGTTTGGTGGACATGCTGGCGAAAACAAATAGGAGGGTAAATTATGGAAACTTATGCAATACATAAAGGTGCCATGATCGCACCTAGAAAAGCTAGAATGACACTTGACCTTGTAAGAGGTAAAAGCGTTAAGGAAGCAAGAATGATTTTATTAACAACTAACACTAAAGCTAGTCGTTTAATAAAGAAAGTACTAGATAGTGCTGTTGCAAATGCAGTAAATAATCTAGGATTAAAAGAAGAAGACTTATACGTTGTTGAAACATACATCAACGAAGGAGTTACACTAAAAAGAAGTAAAATCGCGTCACGTGGAAGCGTTGACAGACGTGATAAAAGAACAAGTCACATCTTTGTAAAAGTTAGTGACAAGAAGGAGGACTAAGCTATGGGGCAAAAAGTAAGTCCAGTCGGACTAAGAATAGGAATTAATAAAGACTGGGAAAGCAAATGGTATGCACCAAATAAAGATTTCGCTAAATACTTAAACACTGATATCAAAATTCGTGAATATTTAGAAAAAAATCTTAAAGGTAGCTCAGTCGCTAGTATAGTTATTGAAAGAAATAACAAAAGAACAAATATCATAATCAACACTTCAAAACCAGGTGTAGTAATCGGCCGTGGTGGAGAAGAAATAGAAAAACACAAAAAAGCACTTGCAAAGTTAACTGGTGAAGATATTTACATCTCAATAGTAGAAATCAAACAACCAGACTTAAATGCAGCATTAGTTGCAGAACAAATTGCAATGCAAATAGAAAACCGTGTTTCATTTAGAGTTGCGCAAAAGAAAGCAATAAGAAACACTATGAAAGCAGGAGCAAAAGGTATCAAGACTTTAATATCTGGTCGTTTAAATGGTGCTGAAATAGCAAGAAGCGAAGGATATAACGAAGGAACTGTACCACTTCATACATTAAGAGCTGACATTGATTATGCTCATAAAGAAGCTGACACTATCTACGGAAAAATCGGTGTAAAAGTATGGATTTATAAAGGAGAAATCCTTCCTGCCAAAGGAAACAAGGGAGGTAAAGAAAATGCTAATACCAAAGAGAACTAAGTATAGAAAACCTCACAGAATTAGTTATGAAGGAAAAAGCAAAGGTAAAAACGTATTATCATTCGGTGAATACGGCCTAGTTGCTAAAGAAGGAGCTTACATCACTGCAAGACAAATAGAAGCAGCACGTGTAGCTATGACAAGAGAAATGAAAAAGTCTAAAAGAGGTAAAGTATTTATTAACATATTCCCTCATTTAGCAAGAACTAAAAAACCACTAGAAGTTCGTATGGGAAGTGGTAAAGGTAATGTTGAAGAATGGGTTGCTGTTGTAAAAGAAGGTAAAATCATGTTTGAAATGACAGATGTTACTGAAGAAACTGCTAGAGAAGCATTCCGCTTAGCTAGTCATAAGTTACCTATTAAGACTAAATTCATAAAGAAAGAAGAGGTGCAAACTAATGAAAACTAGTGAAATTAGAAAAATGACTACTGAAGAAATTAACTCTAAAATAGTTGAACTAAAAAACGAATTATGGAATTTACGTTTCAGTAGTGCTACTGGTTCTTTAGAAAAACCTCACAAAATCAGAGAGTTACGTCATGACGTTGCAAGATTAAAAACTGTACTTAACGAACGTAAGGAAGATAAGTAGGAGGATTTATGGAAAAGACTAAAGAAACAAAAGTTGGAAAAGTTGTAAGCACAAGCATGGACAAAACAATCGTAGTATTAACAGAAACTTACAAAACACACCCACTATACAAAAAAAGAGTAAAATACTCTAAAAAATATAAAGCACATGATGAAGAAAACAAAGCAAAAGTAGGAGATACAGTTAAAATAGTAGCGTGTCGTCCACTTTCAAAAACAAAAAGATATGTATTAGATAGCATTATTGAAGAAGCTATCGTACTTTAAGAAAGGAACGTGAGTATTAATGGTACAACCAGAAAGCCGTTTAAAAGTTGCTGATAACTCAGGTGCAAGAGAAATCTTAGTCATAAGAGTACTTGGTGGCTCATTCGTAAGAAGCGGAAATATTGGAGACGTTGTAGTAGGAACTGTTAAAAAGGCAATACCTAACTCTAACGTTAAAAAGGGAAAAGTCGTAAAGGCTGTAATAGTTAGAACAGTTAAAGGCGTAGAAAGACCAGATGGTTCACACATCAAATTTGATGACAATGCTTGTGTTCTAATTAAAGATGATAAGAGTCCTGTAGGAACACGTGTTCTAGGACCAGTTGCTAGAGAACTTCGTGATAAAGATTTCATGAAAATCGTGTCTCTTGCACCAGAAGTATTATAGGAGGGGTACTAGATGAAAATTAAAGTTGGAGATAAAGTAAGAGTAATTACTGGTTCAAACAAAGGTAAAGAAGGAAAAGTATCAAAAGTTTTAAGAAGTGAATCTAGAGTTATTGTTGAAGGCGTTAACATCGTTAAAAAACACGTTAAACCTAACAGAACTAACGAAACAGGTGGAATTCTTGAAACTGAAGCTCCTATTCATATTTCAAATGTAAAAGTTCTTTCTGAAGAAAAGAAAGAAAACAAAAAATCTAAGAAAGAATCTAAATAGGAGGAAATAATATGGAAACATTAAAGAAGAAATATAATGAAGAAATAACTCCTGCTCTTATAGAAAAATTTGGATACACTTCTAAAATGGAAGTTCCAAAACTAGAAAAAATAGTTCTAAACATGGGTGTAGGAGATGCAACTACTGATTCTAAATACTTAGATGCTGCTGTTAAAGAATTAACTGTAATAGCTGGACAAAAACCAGTTGTAACAAAAGCTAAAAAATCAATCGCAGGATTTAAACTAAGAGAAGGAAACAAAATTGGTTGCAAAGTTACACTTCGTGGAGAAAGAATGTATATATTCTTAGAAAAATTAATAAATATCGCACTACCTCGTGTACGTGACTTTAGAGGAATCTCAAAAGGAAGTTTTGATGGAAGAGGAAACTATACTTTAGGAATTAAAGAACAACTTATATTCCCAGAAGTAGACTACGATCAAGTAATTAAAACTAGAGGTTTAGACATAGTTATAGTAACAACTGCTAAAACTAATGAAGAAGCTTTAGAATTACTAAGTGGTTTTGGTTTACCTTTCAAGAAATAGGAGGTCTAAGTAATGGCAAAAACAAGTAAAAAAGTTAGTCAAAAAAGAGGAAGCAAGTTCGAAGTAAGAAATTACACTAGATGTGAAAGATGCGGAAGACCTCACAGTGTATTAAGAAAGTTTGGACTATGCCGTATTTGCTTTAGAGAACTAGCTTACAAAGGTCAAATACCTGGCGTTAAAAAGTCTAGTTGGTAAGAAGGGAGGACTTATTATGAATGATTTAATATCAGATATGCTTACAAGAATGCGTAATGCACTTGCTATGAAATATACAAGTGTAGAAGTAATTGGTTCAAAAATGACAAAAGAAATCGCTACAATATTAACAAATGAAGGATACATTGAAGGATTTGAAGTTGTAAAAGATGGTGCAGCTGAAAAATTACTAATAAACCTAAAATATGGTGCTAAAAAAGAAAGAGTTATAACTGGACTTAAAAGAATCAGTAAACCTGGTTTAAGAGTATATGTTAAAGCTACTGAAGTACCTAAAGTATTAAATGGTTTAGGAATAGCTATAGTATCTACTTCTAAAGGAGTAATGACAGATAAGGAAGCAAGAAAAGAAAACCTTGGCGGAGAAATTCTTGCATACATCTGGTAAGGAGAAATTATGAGTAGAATAGGTAAAAGAGTATTAGTTATACCTGAAGGTGTAACAGTTGAAGTTAATAATAGCGATATCAAAGTATCAGGAAAACTTGGTAGTCTTGAACTAAAAGTTAAACCTGGAATCAACGTAGTAGTTGAAGATAAGAACGTAACAGTTACAAGAGATAACGATTCTAAAGAATTAAGAAGCTTACACGGAACAACAAATGCAAACATCAAAAACATGATTGAAGGAGTAAGCACTGGATTCAAAAAAGAATTAGAAATAAACGGTGTTGGTTACAAATTCCAAGTAGCCGGAAACACTCTAACAATAAGTGCAGGATATAGTCATCCAGTTAAAATGGAAGCTCCAAAAGGAATAACTTTAGAGAGTCCTAGTCAAACTGAATTAAACATAAGTGGTTTTGACAAACAAGTTGTAGGAGAATTTGCTGCACAAGTTCGTAAAGTACGTGGACCAGAGCCATACAAAGGTAAAGGTATTAAGTACAAAGGCGAATTTATAAGACGTAAGGAAGGAAAGAAAGCTGCATAGGAGGTAAGAAAGTATGATTAAGAAAGAAAGTAAAAACGTAAGTCGTTTAAAAAGACATGCTCGTATAAGAAAAAATTTATCTGGTACAAGCACTACACCAAGATTAAACATATTTAGAAGTAATGCTAATATTTATGCACAAATCATAGATGACGAAAAAGGTGTTACTCTAGTAAGTGCCTCAAGCTTAGATATGAAACTAAATGGTTCAAACGTAGAAAATGCTACAAAAGTAGGAACTGAAGTTGCTAAAAGAGCACTTGAAAAAGGAATTACAGAAGTAGTATTCGATCGTGGTGGATACCAATATCACGGAAAAGTTAAAGCTTTAGCTGATGCAGCAAGAGAAGCTGGACTTAAATTCTAAGGGAGGGACTATAAGAAATGGATAATATTAGAGAAAAAAATAACAAAGAAAGAACAAATAAAAGAGAATTTGTTAAGAAAAGTCCTTACGAAGAGAAAGTAATATCAATTGGACGTGTATCAAAAACAACTAAAGGTGGACGTACAATGAGATTTACTGCAACAGTTGCTGTTGGAGACAGAAAAGGAAAAGTAGGTTTAGGAACAGGAAAAGCTAACGAAGTACCAAATGCAATTTCAAAAGCAATCAAAGCTGCTGAAAAAAATGTAATAACAGTTAACCTAGTTGAAGGTAGAACATTAAGTCATGAAGTAATTGGTAAATGTGGAGCTGCTAAAGTTTTAGTAAAACCTGCAAAAGCCGGTAGTGGAATCATTGCTGGTGGACCAGTTCGTAACGTACTTGAGCTTGCTGGGGTTAAAGATATAGTATCAAAAAGCCTAGGAAGTAACACACAAATAAATACTGCAAAAGCTGCTATGGATGCATTAAAACAACAAAGAAGTGCAAGCCATATAGCAAGTTTACGTGGTAAAAAAGTAGAGGAGATTATAGGATAATGAAATTAAATGAATTAAAAATGAATCCTGGGTCTACTCAAAAGAGAAAAATTGTTGGTAGAGGACCAGGAAGTGGATTAGGAAAAACATCTGGTCGTGGTGAAAAAGGTCAAAAAGCTCGTTCAGGAGCAAGTATCAAGCCATGGTTTGAAGGTGGACAAAATCCATTATACAAAAGAATTCCAAGAAGAGGATTCAATAATGCTAGATTTACTATTAGATATGCAATAGTAAACGTAAGTGATCTTAACAGATTTGAAGATGGTTCAACTGTAACACCAGAAATGCTAAAAGAAGCTGGATTAGTGAAAAAAGAATTAAACGGTATCAAAATTTTAGGAAGTGGTGAACTTACTAAAAAGTTAACTGTTAAAGCTAACGTATTCACAAACGGTGCTATAAACAAAATAGAAAGTAACGGTGGAAAAGTTGAGGTGATTTAGATGTTTGCAACATTCAAGCAAATATTTAAGAAAACTAACAAAGACTTAAAGAGTAGAGTACTATATACACTTGGTGCATTATTCATTTTCGCATTAGGAAATGCAATAACTGTACCAGGTATGAGTGCTATAACAGAAAACTTGGGTTTTCTAGAATTATTAAACGCAATGAGTGGTGGAGGACTAAAACAATTTAGTATATTTGCTCTAGGTGTAATGCCATACATTACTGCTTCAATACTACTTCAAGTACTTCAAATGGACTTAATGGGAATAACATATTTCCAAGAGTTAAAAGAAATGGGAGAAGAAGGTAGACGTAAAATAAATCAAATAAATAGATACCTTGGTATAGGATTTGCTCTTATAGAAGGTTACATTTATTCAATTATGTTTATGGGAAAAACCGGAACTCCACTTGAATATGTAGAAATAAGTTTAATCTTAACTGCAGGTACAGCATTCTTACTATACCTAGGAGATCAAATAACTAATAAAGGTTTAGGAAACGGTATAAGCCTAATTATCATGGCTGGTATCGTAAACACAATGCCTAGAATGATGATAGAAGCATTTAATGCACTTGCAGTCAATGGTTCAAACACATTCTTAGGAATACTATCATTTGTAATATTTATATTACTATATATAGGAATAATAGTTGGAGTAATATATGTACAAGAAGCTGAAAGAAGAATACCTATACAATATTCAAACAGAAGTGCAGGTGCTTATAAAGCAAATACATCATTCTTACCATTAAGAATAAACTCAGCTGGAGTTATGCCAGTAATATTTGCATCAGCTGTACTTGCAATACCAACTACACTAACTTATATCATAAAAAATGAAAGTTTTAAATTATTTGTTGATAAATACTTATCAACACAAACTCCTATTGGATTTGTAGTATATATACTTCTAATAATAGCATTTACTTATGGCTATACATACTTAGCTGCAGTAAATCCAGAAGATATATCAAAAAATCTAAACAAACAAAACGGATACATTCCAGGAATAAGACCTGGTACAGAAACAACAAAATACATATCAAAAGTATTATCAAGAATTACATTCATGGGAGCTATATTTATAGCAATAATTGCTGCAATTCCAATCATATTTAGTTGGATTTCAGACATGCCAAGTATAGTAACTCTAGGTGGTACAAGTATCCTAATCGTTGTAGGAGTATTACTAGAAACATATAAACAACTTGAAAGTTCAGTAGCATCTCGTGCTTATAGGAGGTAATAAAAATGAACATCATTTGGATTGCTCCACCTGCCGCTGGCAAGGGAACATTTAGTGGTTTATTAAAAGAAAAATATGGTTTTAACCATATAAGTGCTGGAGACGTACTTCGTGAACAAGTCTCTCTTGGTAGTGACATTGGTAAAGAAGTAGAAAGTATTATTTCTAAAGGTGAAATGGTTAACGACGATTTAATGAAACGTCTTATAGAAACTAAATTAAAAAGTCTTGACCTAAAAGTTCCATTCATGATGGATGGCTATCCTAGAAAAATAAACCAAGCACACGACTATGAAGAAATACTAAGTAGTCTAAACTTAAATGTTGATAAAGTAATATTTATTAACATTGATAAAGAAACAGGCCTAAAAAGAATACTAGGGCGTGCAACTTGTCCACAATGTAAAAAAACATATAACTTATTAACAGGTTATAACACACCTAAAAATAGAAACCTATGTGACAACTGTAACGTAGAATTAATAACACGTACAGACGATACAAAAGAAGCATATGAAAAAAGATATGACATTTACATGACAGAAACAGCCCCAGTAATTGAGTACTACCGTTCATTAGGAAAACTAATTACTATAGACGGAACAAAAGAGCCTGAAGTTACACTAAGTAACTTAGAAACTCTTCTAGGAGTTAAAAATGGTTAGTACTAAAACTGAAAGTGAATTAAGTCTTATGCGTTACGCTGGAAAAGTAGCTTACGAAACATTAAATTTAATGGGGACTTTGATACATGAAGGCGTAACAACTAAGCATCTTGATATAGAAGCAGAAAAATTTATTAGAAGCAAAGACTGCACTCCTTCTTGTCTAGGATACGAAGGATTTCCAAGTAGCATATGTGCTTCAATAAATGATGAAGTAGTTCACGGTATCCCAAGTAATAGGAAACTAAAAAATGGTGATATTATCACTGTTGACTTAGTAGTAACATATAAAGGATACATGGCAGATACTGCAAGAACTTACAAAGTCGGGCACGTTAGTAAAGAAAAAAGTGATTTACTAAAGTACACTGAAGAAGCCCTATATAAAGGCTTAAGTGTAATAAAGCCCGGAATAATACTAAACGACATATGCACTGCTATAGAAAGTGTGGCAAACGAGCATAGTTATGGTGTAATTCGTGAACTTACCGGACATGGTATCGGTGAAAATATGCACGAAGACCCAGACATACCAAACTATAGTAATAGTGAATCTAACCAAGTTTTAAAGCCAGGTATGACACTAGCAATCGAGCCAATGTTTAGTTTACATAGTAGAAAAGTATGGATGCTTGAAGATGGTTGGACAATAACCACACAAGATGGTAGCCCAGCTGCCCACTTTGAGCACACAATAGTAGTAACTGATAATGGTTACGAAATACTAACAGGAGAGTGAAAAATGGCTAAAGATGGATACATTGAAACAGAAGGAAAAGTACTAGAAATAATCCCAGGAGGGGACTTCAAAGTAAAATTAGAAAACGGTCATATTGTAGAAGCTCGCGTTTCTGGAAAAATGCGTCAAAACCTAATTCGTATCTTTCCAGGTGATACAGTATTACTAGAAATTCCAATTTGTGATTTAACACGTGGGCGTATAATTTATAGAAAATAATGGAGGTATTAAAATGAAAGTAAGACCATCAGTAAAACCAATATGCGATAAATGCAAAGTAATTAAAAGAAAAGGAAAAGTCATGGTAATTTGTGAAAATCCAAAACACAAACAAAGACAAGGTTAGGAGGTAATTATGGCACGTATTAAAAATATTGATTTACCAAAAGACAAAAGAATAGTTGTAGGTTTAACTTACATCTACGGAATTGGTCCTTCAAGAGCTAAAAAAATCTGTGAAGTGGCTAATGTTAGCGAAGACATCAGAGTAAAAGACTTAACAAATGATCAAGTTAACGACTTAAGAAAAGCATGTGATGCTTACGTATTAGTTGGTGACTTAAAACGTGAAGTTGAAATGAACATTAAAACAAAAATGGAAATCAACTCATATCAAGGAACTAGACACAAAAAAGGTCTTCCAGTAAGAGGACAAAGAACTAGTAGAAATGCTAGAACTCGTAAAGGTAAAGCTAAAACAATAGCAAATAAGAAGAAATAGGAGGTTAAATAATGGCATATAATAGAAGAAAAAGAAAAGTCAAGAAGGATATAACTAGTGGTGTATGTCACATTCATGCTACATACAACAACACTATTGTAACAATAACTGACGAAGACGGTGGAGTAATAAGCTGGGCTTCAAGTGGATCTATCGGATACAAAGGAAGCAAAAAGAAAACTCCATTCGCTGCAGGACAATCAGCAGAAGCTGCTGGTAAAGTTGCATATGATATGGGACTAAGAAAAGTTGCCGTATACGTAAAAGGTATAGGTGGAGGAAGAGAAACAGCTATCCGTTCTTTAGGGTCTGCTGGGCTTGAAGTAACATCAATAACTGATGTAACACCAATACCACATAACGGATGCAGACCACCTAAGAGAAGACGTGTTTAGGAAAGGGGAATATATATGTTAAGATTTGAAAAACCAGATTATAAAGTTGTTGAATATGACGAAACAAACTTTTATGGAAAATTCGTACTTGAACCACTAGAAAGAGGTTTTGGTACAACAATTGGAAACGCACTTAGAAGGGTAATGTTGTCTAGTCTTCCAGGAAGCGCTATTAAATCAATAAAAATTGATGGAGTACTTCACGAATTCCAAAAAATAGACGGAGTTAGAGAAGACGTAACAGAAATTATTCTAAACTTAAAAAAACTAGTATTAAAAAACTTTACTGAAACAGACAAAAAGCTTTACTTAAAAGCTTCAAAAGAAGGCTTAGTAACAGCTGCTGACATCACACCTGATGCTGACGTTGAAATAATTAACAAAGACTTAGTTATTTGCGAACTATCAAAAGGTGCAAGCATAAACATGGAAATAGTAGTATCTAACGGCCGTGGATATGTTGATGCAAAAATAAACAGAAAAGAAATGAAAGACTTAGAAGTTGGAGTAATTCCAGTTGACTCTTTATATAGTCCAATTGAAAGAATAAGTTATGAAGTAGAACCAGCTCGTGTTGGTCAAAGTGAAAACTATGACAAACTAATTATGGAAGTATACACAAACGGCGCTATGACTCCACAAGAAGCAATAGCCCTAGCTAGTAGAATTCTTATCGAGCACTTCGAAATATTAACAAAACTTAACAAAATCTCAGATTTAACAGGACTTCTAGCAGATAAAGAAGAAGACCCAATACAAAAAACATTAGAAACACCTATTGAAGAATTAGACCTATCTGTAAGAGCATACAACTGCTTAAAAAGAGCAGGACATCATACATTACAAGATTTAACTTCAATGAGTGAATCTGAAATGATGAAGATAAGAAACTTAGGTAAAAAATCATTAAAAGAAGTAATTGATAAAATTAAAGATATGGGACTTAAGTTCCGTGATGAAGATTAGGAGGTAAAAATGGCTTTATATAGAAAACTAAACAGAGATACTAAACAAAGAAGAAGTATCCTTTCTGGTTTAACAAAAACAGTTTTAACTAATGGTAAAGTTGAAACAACAGAAGAAAGAGCTAAAGAAGCAAGAAAATACGTTGATAAAATGATTACTTATGCTAAAAAAGGAGATTTAGTTTCAAGAAGAAAAGCACTTGCTTTCTTAGAAAATGATACTGAAACAGTTAAATATTTATTTGACACATTAGCTCCTAAATATGCAGAAAGAAATGGCGGATACACAAGAATTATCAAACTAGCTGAAAGAAGAGGAGACGACGCTTTAATAGTTAGTTTAGAACTAGTTTAATATTGAACTCTCAAGTAGAGTTCTTTTTTTTGTATATTTTATGTAAAATTGTTTTATTTTTCCTATTATTTTATTATATTGTGTTAAAATGTGGTTAAGGGTGATTTTATGATTTATTTTTTATTGCTTTTATTGCTCTTATGGTTTGTTATTTGTATGTTCTTTACTTATAAACTTTTATTTATTTTTGTTATTAAATATATTGAATCAAAGAAGTATTATAGATTAACTGACGATGAGAAGTTTAATTATTATAGGGATATTATTAAAAATTTTTCTATTGGTGAGCTTGGATATATATTTAATAATAAAGATATTAACACTTTAATTAAAGCTGATTTAGAGAAATTAAAATTAGAAAAGAAGATAGATATTAATGGTAATGAGTTAATTGTATTAGATAAAAGTAATCTTTCTTCTAATGAGTTATTTATTGTTGATTCTTATAAGTTTATTAATACTTATGAATTTAATAAGGTTTATAAAGAAAGAATTATTTCAAGTTTAATAGATAAGGGTATTTTAAAAAGATTTAGTTTTAATGATAAATTTATTAGTTTATTTGTATTGGTATTTGGTTTTTTGTGTTTGTTTTTCTTTTTCTTTTGTTTAGAAACTAATAATCTTTCTGTTAATATTTTTGTTTCAGTATTAATTTTATTTGTTTATTCTTGGTTGTTAATTTGTTTTTCTTTTGGAATGATGTCAAAAGTTTCTTATGTTTTAACTAAAGAGGGGAAAGATATTTATGTTAGATTAAATGGTTTAAAGCATTATTTGGACGATTTTGGTAGGTTTGATGAGAAGAAGTTAACAGAGATTGTTTTATGGGAGGATTATATTTTATACGCTATTATTTTAGGAGAAAGTGATAAGTTAGAGAGTGAATTGATG
>CAVITD010000071.1:2102-2835 GCA_963645645.1 uncultured Eubacteriales bacterium | reverse complement strand
GTTTGATACTCTCCTATTACTTCGCTAATAAATTCTTCATCATTTATTTTAGGAAAATACTTGTCAGCTACGTGAGCACTATTTACTTCAGTTAAAAGCATTCTATCTGTATACGGCATCATTTCTTCATATATTTTTGCACCACCTATAACATAGATGTTTTCTTTTCCAAAATCAGTACTAAGTAGTTCTTCAATTGATTTAAATACTATGTAATCTTCGGTTGTCTCTAAAGTTTTAGATATTACTAAGTATTTTCTACCTTCTAATTTTTTAGGTAAACTTTCTAACGTTTTCCTTCCCATTAGTATATAATGATTATATGTTACAAGCTTAAAAAATTCCAAATCTTCTTTTATGTGCCAGATTAACTTGTTGTTTAGTCCAAGTTCGTTATTTTTTCCAATACAAGCAATTATTGTATACATATTTACTCACTTACTGGAAAATCAATTTTTCCTAAATCTTTATAGTTTAGTACTTTGATGTCTTTACACTCATCATCATTATTAAATTTATAGAAGTCTGTCACTTCTGGGTTTAACCATAATTCTGGACTTGGTGGATTTAACACATAATCGCATACTTTTAATTTTAAGTCTACACTTTTTAACACATCAGGCACGATGCCTTTCTTTAAATTAATTAGCTCCTCTTTAGTTAAAGTTTTTAGTATTTTGTCATACTCTTCTTTGTAGTTTTCAAGCTGTCCTTCTAACCAAGTTCTATTTTT
>CAVITD010000071.1:0-2092 GCA_963645645.1 uncultured Eubacteriales bacterium | reverse complement strand
CCTTCATATATACTTAGAGTTTTTCCTCTTTCTATAAGTTCTTTTATTTTTTCTACTTGATTAACATAGATATGAGCGTCTTTGATACTCCAGCTTAGTGTTCCTACTTTATATCCACCTACCCTTGCATACATTTGCATTAATGCTGCAAACTGTGTAACATTAAAAGGTAGTCCTAAAGGTACATCACAACTTCTTTGGTGTACATACATATTTAGTGTTCCATTGGTAATATCTACTTCATGAGACCATACACAAGGTCTCATAACTCCTTTATCTAAGTGACAATTGTACCATAAACTCATTACATTGTCTCTTGCTTCAGGATGGTTTTTAATTATATCAAGTACTCTATCAATGCCTTTATACTTGTTAACAATATAGCCATATGCTTCACCTATAGTACCAGCGTACTCTTTACCAAAGTATTTATGAATTTCTTTAATTTCATGTGAGCCATCTGGATTTAATAATTTCTGTCGTGCATTCCAGTAACCATCTTTGTCAATTTTCCATTCGTCCCAAATAGATACTCTTCTATCTTGAAGCCAGTTAACATCGTTACTTCCAACTTGATATATCCAAAGTAACTCTAAAAAAGCTTGTCTACTATATAGTTTCTTTACAGTTAGAATTGGAAACTCCTTACTTACATCTAATTTAAAATTATAGCTAGGTATCTTAATAGTATTATTAATAGTTCTATTTTCTACTTCCTTTCCCTCGTTTAATATCTTTTTACAAAGTCTTAAATATTCTTCATCCCATTTTAACATATCCATTACCTCCATTAAAAGAATAACATTTTTGAATGGTTAAATCAAGAGTTTAACTTTATATTTTTGAAATATTGATTTTTAGTGTTTTTTTTGGTACAATATAGCATGAAAAAAAGAGGTGTTACTATGTTAAAGTTATGTGATATATTGGATGAAAAAGAAAAAGTTTTACATGAAGTAAGTACTGAAGCAACTTTTCCACTTGATAAAAAATATTTTGAATTAATTGACGAAGCTTATAATTATTTAAGACTTAGTCAAGATGAGGAGAAAGCAAAAGAATTAGATTTAAGACCTGGTATGGGACTTGCATTTTGTCAGTTAGGTGTTTTAAAAAGAATATTCATTATATCTTATAAGAATGAAGATGGAGAATTTACTGAATATACAGTAATCAACCCTAGAGTGATAAGTCACTCGAATGAACTTGTTTATGTTGAAGAAGGAGAAGGATGTTTGAGTGTCAACAGAGATGTTAAGGGTATTGTTCCAAGATATGCTAGAATAACTGTGGGATATTATGATGCGAACGGAAATTATGTTGAAACTAGAGTTAGAGAAGAAATAGCTGTTGCATTCCAACATGAGATGGACCATTTGGATGGCATTATGTTTACTGATAAAATTGATAAAAAGAACCCATACAAGGATATGGATAAAATGAGAGCTATTTAAAATTAGTTCTTTTCTTTTTGGTAAAAATATTATATAATCATATTATGATAAGGAGTGTTATAATGAAGAATATATGGAGAATAGTTTTCTGGGGTATTATTTGTATAATGTGCGTGTGTGCTGGGGTGTTTGGAGTAATTTACAGTAATCAAAATTTTAATAATAGAAAAAGTGACTTAGTAAATATTGTTGAAATTTTTAATGCTAACCCACTTATAAATGATTATAAAAGAATTAATGTTAATCTAACAGCTAAATTGAATGGTAAAAATATTGTTATATCTTATACTGGTAATGTAAGTGAAGAATATACTTTCAAATTTAGAAAGAATTATTTAGAGACCACAATTAGTAAAAGTGATAATATTGCTGATATAGTTGTAATGCTTATTGCTGATAGTGTTTCCACTATACATGGGGAAGAACAAAATAGTATAAACAATTTATTTGATAGTCGTATTTTTAGTTATAAATTTGAAGATGGAATATCTTATACAGATAAAACTGACAAATATTTAGTAAAAATTAATTTAGATAATTATATAAAGAACAATAGAACTAGCGAGTAGTTCTATTTTAATTTTAATATATTTTCATTATAATTTTTTGTTTCGTTTACAGTTTTTCTTAATTCATGA
>CAVITD010000070.1:0-5639 GCA_963645645.1 uncultured Eubacteriales bacterium | reverse complement strand
CTATAACACATTATCTTTTTTTATGCAAATGCACCAATTTTTAAAATTAACCCATGTTTTTTGACAAACTCAAACGAAAAAACTTAAAAAACTAAACAAAAAATAACCCCAATTATTAAAATCTGGAGTTATCAACAAAATGCAAAAATTAACATTTTTTTATATTTTCATCACTTTTAGTACCAAATATAATACAATTTCTAATTATTTACAAATTCCATAATAGCCTTGTAATCCATAAGAGAAGCCACCAACTTATCAATTTCTTCATAAGAATTATAAAAATATAAACTTATTCTAACTGTATCTGTAAACCCACTTTCGTCTTCTAACATCTTTGTACAATGTTTTCCACTTCTAACACATATACCACAAGTATTTAAATATAACCCTAAGTCGCCTGAAGTAACCCCGTCAATATTAATTAAAACAATGCTAGAAGGTATTTCTTCATTATAAACCTTAACATAATCTATTTTTTTAAGTTCACTAATCAAATACTTTCTCAAGTGTCTTTCTACTCTCTCAATATTATCAAGCCCGACCATATTCAAAAACTTTATCGCTTCGCCAAAAGCTATAATTCCACCTATATTAGGAGTACCCGCTTCAAATCTATAAGGAATTTCTGCTAAACTAATATCACTTTCATGATAGTTAAGGTTCATTCCACCACCAAATTTAACAGGCATCATCTTATCAAGTATCTCTTTTTTAGCATAAAGAACACCAACACCAGTCGGACCACACATCTTATGAGCAGAAAATGCTAGTATATCTGCGTCCATTTCTCTAACATCAATTTTTGTGTGCCCAATTGCCTGAGCTGCATCCACCACTACTAAAATACCACGCTTATGTGCATAACTTATTATCTCTTTAATATCCCTTTTATCTCCAATTACATTTGTAATATAAGCCAAACTAATTACCTTAGTATTCTTAGTAATACACTTCTTTATACTATCTAAACTTAAAGTATTATCTTTATCTAAAGTGGCATACTTTATTTTAAAACCAATACTCTTTCTTAACATTAACCATGGCAAAATATTAGAAGCGTGCTCTGCTTTATTTAAAATTACTTCATCACTACTAGATAAATAATTTTTAAAGTATCCACCCACTATTAAATTTAAACTATCTGTAGTATTACTAGTAAAAATTATCTCTTCTTTATGTCTAGCATTAATAAAATTCTTAACAAGCTCTCTTGTATTATCTATCTCATCATCAACTTTAAAGCTAATATTATAGTCTCCTCTATGTGAATTAGCAGTATACATACTCATATACTCTATCTCTTTATTTATCACTTGTATAGGCTTAAAAGTAGTCGCAGCATTATCAAAATATATTAACTCTTCCTTTTTCATAGGAAAAAACTTATCTAAATTCACAAACATCACCTACACTATATACTATGTAAAACAAGCTATTTAGTATAGTTATTACTCTTGATTAATACCATTTTTTCTTTTATAATTAATCTAGAGGTGAAAGAAAATGAAAGATTGCTTATTTTGTAACATAATAAAAGGAGAACAAGCGTCATACACTCTTTATGAAGATGATGACTTAAAAGTAATAATGGATGCATTTCCAAATAGTCCAGGACACACTTTAATAATACCAAAAGAACATTATAAAGACCTAGACGATATAGATATGGAAGTATTAACTAAAATACTTAAAAAAGCAAAAGATATAAAAAAATTACTAGAAACTAAACTTAACCCTGAAAGCATAACACTAATACAAAATAACGGAGAAGCAGAAAAAATAAAACATTTCCACTTACATTTAATACCAGCGTACACTGCTGTTCCAGATAAAACAGTAGAAGAAATGTATAAGCTTATCACAGAAGAAAAATAACAGCCACTCGACTGTTATTTTAATTTAGCACAATTTCGTATTAATAAATCTTTATTCATTCTCTACATTCTTTATTCCCTAGACATTTACTTTACCACACCAAAACTTAAAGTCACAAAAAAAGATGATACAGCGTACCATCTAATTAAATACAAATCTATTAAATATTTGATTTTATTTTGCAATTTCTTCAGCTCTAGTCTCACGAATAACTACAACTCTAATAGTACCAGGATATTGCATTTCTTCTTCTACCCTGTCTTTAATATTTCTAGCTATCTTATAAGACTCAACATCATCAACTTCTTCAGGTCTAACAATTACTCTTAATTCTCTTCCTGCTTGCATTGCAAATGTCTTTTCAACTCCAGGAATAGAATTACCTATCTCTTCTAGTTTTTCTAGTCTCTTTACATAGTTTTCTAATGAGTCATTTCTTGCTCCTGGACGCGCTGCTGAAAGTGTGTCAGCTATTGCTACTAATTCACTAATTACATAATTAGGTAACTTATCTCCATGATGGCTTTCAATAGTATTTATTACTACATCATTTTCTCCATACTTTTTAGCAAACTCACTACCCAATTCAACATGAGAGCCTTCTACTTCAAAATCAATAGCTTTTCCTATGTCATGAAGCAAACCTGCACGTTTAGCTAATTGAACATTCTCTCCCATTTCACTTGCAAGAAGTCCAGCCAAATTAGCAACTTCAATACTGTGTTGTAAACAATTTTGTCCATAACTAGTTCTAAAGTATAATTTACCTATTAAAGTAACAAGTTCTGGGTTAACTCTAGTAACACCTAAACTAAATAAAGCTTCTTCTCCTTTTTCTCTAATAGTTGTCTTAAAGTCTTCACAAACTTTATCATAAATCTCTTCAATTCTAGCTGGATGTATTCTACCATCTTTAATTAAGTTTTCAATAGTCACTTTAGCTATTTCTCTTCTAAGTGGGTCAAAACTTGATAAAACTATTACTTCTGGTGTATCGTCAATAATTAAATCAACACCAGTAATTGCTTCAATAGTTCTAATGTTTCTTCCTTCTCTTCCTATAATTCTACCTTTCATTTCATCATTAGGTAAAGTTACAGTACTAACTGTTTGCTCATTTGCAACATCAGTTGCATACTTCTGCATACTTGATACTAAATACTCTTTAGCCTTTCTATCAGCTTCTAATTTAGCATCATTTTCTCTTTCTCTTAAATAAATTGCAATTTCTTTAGACATATCTTCTTCAACTTTTCTCATGACTAAATCTCTTGCTTTTTCTTTACTAAATCCACTAATACGTTCCAACAACTCAATTTGTTCTTTCAATATAGACTCCATTTTTGCGTCTTTTTCTTGAATTTCCTTTTGTTTTGCTAATAAATCTTTATCTCTTAAATCAAGATTTTTTTCTCTCTCTTGTAAAAGTTCATCACGTTTATTTAAACTATTTTCTCTACTCTCAACAAGATTCTTAAGGTCTTGAATTTCTTTTTTCTTTTCCTTAATTTCATTATCTGTATCTTGTTTAAGTTTATAGCTTTCCTCTTTAAGTTCAATAATCTTATCCCTTTTAAGTTTTTCAGCTTCTTTTGTAGCCCTTTCAATTAATTTATCAGCTTCTTTTTTAGAGTTTAATATTCTTAATTTATTCATTAAAAGTATTATAAGAACTCCCAAAAATAATCCAACTACTACTAGCAAAATGGAGAATCCGATATTATCCATAATTTCCTCCATTACTATATATTTAGTCTCAAGGTATTTTTAAATACCTCTAATTCTATTTTAAAGATATTTACTCCTAAAGTCAATCTTTTTTTTCAAAGAAAAAAGAAAATGCCTAGTTAGCACTTTCTGAAGAGTCAGAATTATTACTTCCATTAAAATTATAACGGGCTCTTACTTTTTCATTTATTTCATTAAATAATTCTTTATTTTCTTTTAAAAGAACTTTAACATTCTCTTTACCTTGTCCAATTTTTTGTCCATTATATGCATACCATGCACCACTTTTTTCAAGTATACCTAAGTTAGATGCGATATCAATAATTTCTCCTTCTTTACTTACACCTTCTCCGTACATAATTTCAACTTCGGCAGTTTTAAATGGAGGAGCAACTTTATTCTTAACAACTTTTATAACAGTTCTATTACCTATTACATCAGTTCCTTGTTTAATTTGTTCAGCTCTTCTTACATCTAATCTTATAGAAGAATAGAATTTAAGTGCACGTCCGCCTGGAGTAGTCTCAGGATTGCCAAACATGACACCTACTTTTTCTCTTAATTGGTTAATAAATATACATATAGTATTAGTTTTATTAATAGCGCCACTTAATTTTCTTAAAGCTTGGCTCATAAGTCTTGCTTGAAGACCAACGTGAGAGTCTCCCATTTCTCCTTCAATTTCAGCTTGTGGAACTAAAGCAGCTACTGAGTCGATAACAATTATACTCATAGCTTCACTTCTAACAAGTGCTTCACATATTTCTAAAGCTTGTTCTCCAGTATCGGGTTGGCTTAATAATAATTCATTAATATTAACACCTAACTTTTTTGCATAAACTGGGTCTAATGCGTGCTCAGCGTCTATAAATGCAGCTCTTCCACCAGTTTTTTGTACCTCAGCAATAGCGTGAAGTGCAAAAGTAGTTTTACCACTAGACTCTGGTCCATATATTTCTATAATTCTTCCTTTAGGATATCCTCCAACACCTAAAGCTATATCAAGTGCTAAACTACCACTTGAAACAACATCTATATCTTTTAGTCCCCCTTCGCCAAGTTTCATAATTGCACCTTTACCAAATTGTTTTTCAATATCTAACAATACTTGTTCAAGTGTTTTATCCTTTTCTCCTTTGTTTAATTTACTCATAAACATCCTCCTAATCTCTCTTATGAATTAATTATATAACAAACAAATATGTTTGTCAATAGTTTTTCAAACACTTGTTTTCAAAAACAAACATTTTTCATTAAATATACAATACAACCAACTTAATTGTATAAAAGAGAAAGAAAAAAGTCAAGAAAAAACAGAAAACTTTAGTCTTCTAAAAGATATTTTCTGTTCTTAGTATAATACTCTATTCCACTAACTATTGATAAAACAGTTGCTATCATAATTAATGTGTCCGCTACTCTAATACCCCATATTTCAAAAGGTAAGTTATAAAATAACATCAAAGTAACACCACTCATCATAAATATAGTTTTTAACTTCCCCGCTTTACTAGCCCCAACTGAACCAATTTTATTTCCAACAACCATTTTAATACTATCAACAATTGTATCTCTACTAATTATTATAACTGGTATAATTACATTAATAAATCCATTACAAGCAAGTACAATTAACACTCCATTGACAAGAAGTTTATCAGCTATCGCATCCATTACTTTTCCAAAGTCTGTTACCATATTATATTTTCTAGCAATATGTCCATCAATAAAATCCGTAACTGACGCTATTAAGAAAAGTATACCTCCAATTAAATATTTAACATCTACTCTTATTGCTTCAGTAACTTTTACTGCAGGCAAATCAAGTCCAATTTTCTCCATTGGCACAATAAGCAAAATAAGAACAATAGCTGACAAAATTAACCTTGATATAGTAATTTTATTTGGTAAATTCATAAATATTTTCACTTCCTAAATTTAAATTTAATTCTCTTTGTTTATTTAAAAACACATTCAAAATAATTAAAGTAATAGAAACTAATATAACAGTTATAACACTAAAAAAGTAAACA
>CAVITD010000069.1:0-4514 GCA_963645645.1 uncultured Eubacteriales bacterium | reverse complement strand
ATTAAAAAATTATTAGAAAGAAACACATGATTTACAATTTCATGCGTTTATCCTGACTTTCTAGTTAGTAACTACTCCATAAAGACTTACTGACTTTTCTTGTACTTTTAAAACAATTCTTTTGAATTTAATATAATTGTAACGGGTCCATCGTTATATATTTCTACTTTCATGTCTGCACCGAATATTCCAGTTTCAGTGTGAACTAGACTTTTTAACTTTTCATTCATGTAGTCATATAACTTAGTTGCCTCATCTGGTTTCATTGCATTAACAAAACTTGGGCGTCTTCCTTTACTGCAGTCAGCGTATAAAGTAAACTGGCTAATGTTTAAAATAGACCCACCAACATCTAACAAGCTTAAATTCATTTTCTCATTCTCGTCTTCAAATATTCTTAGATTTAATATTTTGTCTATCATTTTGTCAACAATTTCCTTTGTATCTCCATCAGTAAAGCTAGATAAAAGCACAAAACCATGTTCAATACTCCCATTTACTTTTCCATCAATTGTAACTTTACTATTCTTACTTCTTTGCACTACTACTTTCATTATCTTTCCACCTTACTTACAAATTTAAGTCCTCTTAAATCATTCATAAACTTATCTAAACTTTCTTTATTCTTAACTTTACAAACAAGCTCATATATATCATCTACTTTATTGTTACCCTTATTATTTATAGAAGTAACTAGTACATCACTTTTTGTAGCAACACTTATTATATCAACTAAATGGTCATTTGATGGGTCAATATATACTCTTATATTAGCAATATATTTATCCATTACTTTGTCATTCCACTCTGCATTAATAATTCTTTCCCCATTCGCGTCTATCATTTTACAGTCTTTTCTATGTATTGTAACACCATTACCTTTAGTGATGTATCCTACTATCTCGTCACCCAATACTGGATTACAACAATTTGCTAGATTAGTCAAGATGTCTCCGTATCCTGCAATTAATATTTTACCGTTTGGTGTATCTTTAACTACAACATTATTTTCAAGTAACTTCTCAATTGTATCATCTTTCTTAGGGTTAACTATATCATTAAGTTTATTAACTACCATTATTGGAGTATACTTTAAACTAGATATACCTAAACATATTTCGTCAAAGTTATCACATGATAATTCTTCACACAATTTAGTAATATTTTCTTCAGTTAGTACTTCATTCGCATTTATATGTTTTTTCCTTAACTCTTCTTTTAATAAAGTATTACCAGTTTCTATAGATTTATCTTTTTCTTTCTTATAGAAATAACTTCTAATTCTAGATTTAGCACTTTCTGTCTTAACAAACTTTAACCATGCTTTTGATGGAGTATGTCCTTTTTCACGTCTTAAATCAACAATGTCCCCATCTTGTAATTTATAGTCTAAACTTACTTGTTTTCCATTAACTAAAGCTCCAATTGTTGTATTACCTACTTCACTATGTATTTTATATGCAAAGTCTATTGGTGTTGAGTCTACAGGTAGTTCTATTATGTCTCCTTTTGGTGTAAATATATAGATAAATTCTTTTGTTATAGAGTTATTTAAATCTTTAAAGAACTCACTATTATCTTCCATATCATTTACTTCTATTAGAGTTCTAAACTGCGCTAATTTCATTTCTAGCTCGTTTTTCTTAGAACCATCAGTATGTTCTTTATAACTCCAGTGTGAAGCTACACCATGTTCTGCTACCTCATTCATTTCATAAGTACGTATCTGTACTTCAAAGATATTACCGTCAACTCCAAATACTGTTGTATGTAAACTTTGATACATATTATTTTTAGGGTTAGCTATATAATCTTTAAATCTCTTAGGAATAGGTCTAAACTTTGAATGAATTAGCCCGACTACTAAATAACATTCCTCAGTTTTTTCAACAAGTACTCTTAGCCCTAGTAAATCATATATTTCTTCCCATTTCTTACCAGATTTTAGTTTATTAAATATACCTCTTACAGACTTAACTCTATAAGTTATTTCATACTTAATTTCATGCTCGTTTAAAATATTTATTATCTCATCTCTCATTTTATATAAAGACTTTTCTAACTCTTCTTTACTAGCATCAATTTTCTCTAGTACTTCGTTATACAAATCAGGATAACTATACCTTAAACACAAATCTTCTAGTTCACTCTTCATAGTTTTAATACCAAGCCTATGCGCGATTGGGATGTATATCTTTTCTGTTTCGTCTACCACGTCAAGAATATGCTCCTTTGGGTGTACATACATTGTTCTTAAGTTATCTAACCTATCAGCTAATTTTATAAACAAACTAATTGGGTTTTCACTTAGTCCTACTACTATTCTTCTATATTTATCTGTATCATTTCCTTTAAAAGTTCTCTTTAAATGACTTAGCTTACTAATTGAGTTTAGTATAGTAAGCACGTCTTCCCCAAAGTACTCAGTTATTTCTTCAGAAGTAACTTTTTCTAAAGTAATCCCCTCATGTATAAGAGCGCATCCTATTGTAGTTGTATCCATCTTTAAAAGTGCTAGTATAGTAGAAACTCTTATTGCATGACAAATATATTCTTCGCCGGTAAGTCTAGTCATCCCATCATATATCTTAAGTGCATAGTTATAGTATTCGTCTATTACTTCTAAAGACTTACTATCCATATAACTTGATAAAATACTCTTTAACTTTTCATAATCTTTTTCTTTTGTTTCCATTATCCATTAATTCCTTTTATTATTAATTCTTCAGGCTCTTTATCTTCTTTATTAATTTTAGGATGTTTAATTCTATGTATTTCTAGTTTTTCCCATATATATGGGGCGATAAATAAACTACTAAATGTACCAAATGTTAAACCAAACAATATAGTTAAATTAAACTCCTTAACACCTGTTGTATTCATTAAAAGTAATACTATAATTGCTGTAAGTGTAGTTATACTAGCTAGTAGATTTCTTCTTAATGTTACACTTGCACTATAGTTTACTACTTCTTTTATAGTTTCTTCATTTATTTTTTTAGTTTTACTTAAGTTATCTCTAATCATATCAAATACTACTATAGTATTATTAATTGAGTAACCTATAATAGTTAGTACACCTGCTACAAATATAAAGTTTACTTCTATTCTAAATATTATAAACAAGCTAATTGTAACAAGTACATCACTTAGTATTGCTATAATACTAGATATACCAAAATTATAAGTAAATCTTACTGCTATATATATTAGAATAGCAATACTTGCATATAACAAACTCTTTATAGCATTTTTAGTTAAATCTTTTTTAACAACATTACTTATACTAGATATATCTGTATCCATGTCTTTTGCTAGTAACTCTGTTTTTACTTCTTTAATCTCTTCACTACTTAAGTTTTCATCTATTTTAATAAAGTACTCATTATCACTCACTTTAGTTTCTTCATTGATGTTGTAATTTTTTAACACTTCTTTAACTTCATTAATATTAACTACTTCACTAGATTTAACAGTAATAGCACTTCCCCCTTTAAAGTCTACGCCTAGTTTTAGTCCTTTAGTTATGAGCATAATAACTCCAGTAATTATAATTAGTACAACAACCGCGATATTATATTTAGCATATTTAGTTATATTTCTAACTTTACTTTTCTTACATTTTCCTAAGAATAAGCTAATCTTATCGTCAAACTTACCACTTTTAATGAAGTTAGACAACACTAATCTATTAACCCCAACCATTGATATACCTGTTACTATAATAGTTAACATAAGCATTGTTGCAAAACCTTTAACGTTAGATTCGCCAAATATAAATAACACTAATGCTGCAATAAATGTTGTAAGGTTCGCATCTATTAAAGATACTAAACTTCTCTTATTTCCATCAATATAAGCATTTTTTAAGCTCTTACCATTTGCTATTTCCTCTTTTATTTTTTCTAAAGTTATGATACTAGAGTCAACAGCCATTCCAATACCTAGAATTAAAGCTGCTATACCTGTTAAAGTAAGTACTCCATCTATTAAAGTATAGAATAAGAATACTAGTGATATATATAAAGCCAAACTAACTACACTAATTAAACCTGATAATCTATAGAAGAATACCATGATTAAAGCAATTATTATAAATGTAATAATTCCAGCCTTAGCTATTAATGCTAAAGTGTTTGACCCATATGACGCATCTACTGTTTTAGTACTTATTTCAGTTAACTTAGTTGGTAAACTACCTGAATTTATTAAGTCAACTAACAAACTTGCCTCTTCTTCAGAAAAGTTTCCTTGTATAACTACATTACTAGAAAACGCCTCTTTCACAGCAGCAGCAGAAATACAGTTACTTCCACTTTCCCCACATTTAGCAGTACTATAATCATCTCCTTCTTTATAGTCAAGCCAAATAGTTATCATTTGATCTGTACTTTCTGAAACACTTTTAGTAACTCTATAAAAAGTATCTTTGTCTTTTATAGATAATGCTACAACTGGTTTACCTGTCTTATTATCGTAGTCTAAACTAGCCCCTGGAGTACTAAGTACAATAC
>CAVITD010000068.1:0-2217 GCA_963645645.1 uncultured Eubacteriales bacterium | reverse complement strand
TACTGTATCACCATTATCAACAATTCTATTTAGTATTACTAAAAGTTTCTTTATATCATCAGAATGTAGTCCAGTCGTAGGTTCATCAAGTATAAATACCGATTTTCCCGTAGCTTTTTTCTGTAATTCCTTAGCAAGTTTTACCCGACCAGCTTCTCCACCCGATAATGTTGGTGCTGACTGACCTAACTTAATGTATGAAAGTCCCACATCTTCCATAACCTTTAATTTATTATAAATTTTTGGGACATTTTCAAAAAATTTTAAAGCTTCACTAACTCGCATATCTAAAACATCACTAATGTTTTTGCCTTTATACTTTATTTCAAGGGTTTCTCTATTATATCTTTTACCTTTACATACATCGCATGGCACGTAAACATCTGCTAAAAAGTGCATTTCAATTTTCTTAACACCATCACCCCAGCAATTTTCACATCTTCCCCCTTTAACATTGAATGAAAAACGACCTTTGTCATAACCACGCATTTTAGCTTCCTTAGTCTGAGCAAATAAATCTCTAATATCATCGAAAACTCCCACATATGTTGCTGGATTACTTCTTGGAGTTCTACCTATTGCATCTTGGGTTATTTGAATTACTTTATCAACATTTTCAAGACCAGTTATTTCTTTACAAGCCCCAGGTACAACCTTACTATTATATATTTCTAAAGCCAGTCTTTTATATAAAACTTCATTTATTAAAGATGACTTACCAGAGCCAGATACTCCCGTTACCACAACAAACTTATTTAAAGGTATATCTACATTTACATTTTTTAAATTATTTTCTTTAGCACCTTTGATGCTTATTTTGAGGCCATTTCCTTTTCTTCTTTTTTTAGGCACTTCAATTTTAAGCTTGCCACTTAAATATTTACCTGTTAAACTATTCGGATTTTTCATAACTTCTTCGGGAGTACCTGCTGCCATGATTTCTCCCCCATATTCACCCGCTCCAGGACCTACATCAACCAAAAAATCTGCCGCAAGCATAGTATCTGTATCATGTTCAACAACTATTAGAGAGTTACCTAAATCTCGCATTTCTTTTAAAGAATTAATTAATCTTTCATTATCTTTTTGGTGAAGTCCAATACTAGGTTCATCTAAAACATATAAAACTCCAGAAAGCTTAGACCCAATTTGCGTTGCTAGCCTTATTCTTTGAGCTTCTCCTCCCGATAAAGTTCCTGCACTTCTTGTAAGTGTAAGGTAAGAAAGACCAACATTATTTAAAAATTCAAGTCTTGATATAATTTCCTTTAATATAAGGTTACTTATTTCTTTTTCTTCATTTGTAAGTTTTAACTTCTTAACAAAATCTAGTAAATCACTTATAGACATATCACACATGTCAAAGATATTCTTATCATTAATATATATAGAAAGCACTGACTTTTGAAGTCTTTTTCCATGACATGCTGGACACTCCGTTTCAACCATATAACCAGAAAGCCAGTCCCTGATCCATCCACTTTTAGTTTCTACATATCTTCTTTCAAGAGCCGGTATTACTCCTTCATAAGTGCCTTTTGTATTTCTTGTACTTCCCGTTTTTGAAACATACTTAAATTCTAGCACTTCATCTGTGCCATATAATATGTAGTTTAGCTTTTCTTCTGGGATATTTTTAACTGGCTCAAACATATTAATTCCATAATGTTTGCATACCGTTTCTATTTGGGTAAAATATGTATTTGAATCCATACTTAAAGCTGAAATAGCACCTTCTACCAAAGATTTGTTTGCATCTGGTATAAGTAAATCTTTACTTATATGTAGTTTTGTACCTAGTCCTTTACATTCTTCACAAGCTCCATAAGGTGCATTAAAGGAAAATAATCTTGGTTCAAGCTCAGGTATTGAATAATTACATATCTTACATGCATATTTTTCACTCATGAATATTTCTTCATCACCAGTTAAAATCACAACTTTGCCATCAGCTTTTTTGGTACTGGTTTCAATTGCTTCAAAAATTCTTCCGTACTCATCTTCATCAACTGTTATTTTATCTATTATTATATCTATATTATCTTTGATATTTTTTTCTAGTAGTATTTCTTCATTTAAGCTCATAATGTTGCCATTTACACGAACACGAGTAAAACCTTCTTTTCTTAGTTCATCAAATAAATCTTTGTGAGTTCCCTTTTCTCCATGCACAACTGGTGCCAAAATGCTGACTGTTTTTCCTACATATTCCATAAC
>CAVITD010000067.1:0-6497 GCA_963645645.1 uncultured Eubacteriales bacterium | reverse complement strand
CTAATAGAAAGTATAAAATAAAACCAGGTTTAAAAATATATAAATGCAAATCTATTAATCCTAGAGATTTAGTTGAAATATGTCAGAAGTTTTATGAGAATAAAGAAGCCATAATTTTAACATTTTGTAGAGAAAACCCATTTAAACTATCTAATAAAGAATTATCCATGATTAAAGAATTTAAAAAATCAATAAGAGATCATTTCTTGCTTGTTAAATTTGAAGAAGAATATTCTGCAATATTATCAGAAGATTGTGTATACATGGTTAAAGGTTTAACATCTAATTTAGATGAATTATTTTCATACAAACAATTACCTGTGTTCATTACAACAACACTATTTCCATTTAAAGGACAGATTGTTGTAGATGGCATATTTGGTTCTTATGAAATAAATATCGGCCCAAATGTAAGTGAGAAAGTATTAAAAGATTATGAAAGGTTAGAAAAAAAGTATGAGTTATGAAGAAAAAAGTAGTAAATGAAAATATATTTGATGAGATAGAAGATGAATACCTAGAAGATTTTGATTATGACTTTTATATGAATTTTGATGAGATAGAAGATTATAATTTTGATATGCTTAATTTATATGTCATGTCATATGGTGCTATAAAGAAAGATTATTTAATAAAAATAATAAAACAATCTAATTTATTAATTGATGAAGAAATGTTAGAAATGTATTTAGAAGAATTTGTTAGCAAAGATGATATTATATGTTATGATAATAAATGCATGTCTAAATATTATAAATTAGCTAGTATTGCAAATTTTAGAGATTACAAGATATTTAAAAAAGTTGATATGGAAGAAACTTTAAAGTTTATTGATTTTACTGCATCAATTATGATAACGTCCATAGTTTTACCAGAAGAAGACACAAGTACGAAAAGTATCTTTAACATAGATACTATAGCTGAAACCATAATTGAAACAATGCTAAATAAAGAAGACTATACTAGCTATTCTAATAAATTGATTAAAGATTATAAACTAGATTGTGAACAACAAAAATTTCTTTATGAAACTTTAGAAGCGATAGATTCACTTGTTCCTAAAAGAGCAATACATGGTTATTCATCACTAGAAAAATTAGGTTTTAAAAAAGAAAGAGTAAAATTAATTAAAGAAATTAATAAAGATGCGGACATATTGCATTAACAAAAGGATAAGCAAGCAGCCTATCCTTTTAATATTGTCCTTAAATAACTTACAATTTCTAAGGTGTCTAGATTAACAAACTCAATATCATAAAATAAGTCGTTATAAGTAAACCTTGTACTAGTGACATAACTATAGTTATCACTATAATCTTTTACAATTTTAACATCAAAATTATGTATAATGGATGACTTAAGTTCACTAGTAGGTACATATGTTAACCATTCATAATTATATTCCAAATTATAACCAACAAGTATAGAACTCTTTCTACTTCATTTTTACTAATATCCATATCTTTAATAACATAATTTAACTTTACATTCTCACTTAATTCATTGATAACTATAATATCATTCTCATACTTATACACAACCTCACTAGCATTTCTTTAAACTTAAATCTATAACAGTCATTAATTTTATGATTTGCAATTCCAAATAAAACTTATCAACACTTACATTCATCTTTAACTAATCTCATTAAAAGTCTCATTATAAATACTATCAAATTCTCTTAAGGCTTGACTAGTCATTTTATCAACCTCACCAATATAGTCGCAAATTAGTACAACTTAATTCCATTTATATATTTTTTATTATATAATATAAGTAGGAAGTGATTATATGTATCAGCCAAAAGATAGTATAGAAATTGCAAAGTTAATGAGTAGCTTTAATTATGACGAAAGCAAAACTAGTGAAGTGCTAGAAAAATATGATAAACTAACTAAATTAGTAGACTTACATACTCATACATCTTATAGTGATGGAATGCTTAGTCCCGTTGAAGTACTAAACTTAGCCAAACAAGAAAATGTTGGCCTTTTATCCATAACAGACCATGACACAGTTGAAGGAATTAGAAAGTACAAAAGTGTTCTACATAACGATAAAGACATAAAATTTGTTGACGGAATTGAGCTTTCTATCAAAGTGAACCATGGCAGAATGCATATGCTTGGTTATGGAATTGACATAGAAAACAAACCATTAAATGACAAACTAGCATGGATTAAAGAAAACAAAATCAATTCATTTTTAACAATTTACGAAGAAGTCAAAAGAGAGCACAATCTAGAGTTCAGCAATAAAAAATTAGCTGATTTAATAAAAAGCGTTTATACTGAAGGCCACACAATTAACAGAGTAGACATTGCTAAAATGTGCGTGGAAGAATGTTACGCCCATGACATAAAAGACGCGTTTAACAAATACCTTATAAGTGCTTATGAAAATACTAGAAAATATAGAAAAGGCATAAACTATGAAGAAGCGATAAACTTAATCAACAAGTCTGGCGGAATAAGCGTGCTTGCTCATCCAAAAAGCCTAGAACTTAGCCAAAAAGAATTTTTAATTTTATTAAAAGACCTAATTAAATGTGGACTAAACGGCATAGAAGTATATCATTCCAGTCACACATTAGAAGAAATGATGTTTTATAAAGGTATCTGCTTAGAAAATAGCTTATTCATGACTGGCGGAAGTGACTTTCACGGCAACAACAAACCTGACGTTTTACTAGCGCATGGCATTAACGACAACCTTAACCTTAGAAAGTACCAGTTAAAACTACCAGATAATATGTAAAAGCAAATGAAACTTTACAAAATTCTACTTGAAGTTTATAGTAAAATCTTAAAAAATGTAGTATATTTATAATGAGGTGTTAATGTGGAAAAACGAAAATTAAAAATTGGACTTTTTATTGATAACTATTATCCAAATATAGACGGAGTAACACTTATGGTTGATAACCTAGCAAGGTGTTTATCAAAATATAATGATGTAGTAGTAGTCTGTCCATATATTGATGGTTGTAATGATACATCCCTTCCTTATAAAGTGATTAGACTAAAAAGTATTAAAGTTCCACTTACTTCTTACAAAATTGTTAATATGTTTTGTAATAAAGAAGACCTTATTAATGAAAAGTTTGACATAATACACATTCATTCACCATTTATTTTAGGTGAAATCGGAATGAAACTTGCAAAGAAACTAGACATCCCATGTATTTCAACCGTGCACACCAGATTTGATTTTGAATTCAAAAGATTTTTAAAAAGTGAAGTTGTATCACAATCCGCGACTAAAGTTTTAATTAGTTCCTTAAATAAAAGCACTTTATGCACAGTAGTCAACGACCCATTAGTTAGTGAAGTTAAAAACTACGGATACAAAGGTAAACTTAAAGTTGTTTATAACGGAACAGACTTAAAGCCAGTTATCTTTAAAGGTAGAAAAAGAGCCATGATAAACGAAATGTTTAACTTATCAGATGAAGACACTGTTTTCTTGTTTGTTGGTAGAATTATTGACATTAAAAATATTTTCTTCATACTAGACGCCTTAAAACTACTAAAAGAAGACGATTACAAATTCAAAATGCTTTACGTAGGAGAAGGCCCTGACTTTGAAAAATTAAAAAATAAAGTTACTGAGTACAAACTAGAAGACCACGTTATACTAACTGGAAAAATTACTGATAGAGAACTTTTATCATTTATATATAGAAGAAGTGATTTACTTTTATTCCCATCTTTATTTGACACATCTAGTTTAGTTAGAATAGAAGCTGCAGTTAACATGACACCAGGGTTATTCATAAAAGGTAGCATGGTCGGCTCTACAATAAGCGATAATGTTGACGGCTACCTTAGTGAACTTGACTTAGTAAAATATAAAAATAGAATTATAGAAATAATTAACGATAAAAAGCTACTTAACAAAGTATCAAAAAATGCCAAAAAGAACTTAGGCGTTTCTTGGAAAAATGTTGCAAAAATATATTACGATATCTATTTAGAAGAGGTTAACAAATTGATTTAACCTCTTTTTAATGGTATAATTAAGATGGTGAAATAAGTATGTATACAATTTTTGATTATTTAGAATATTATAAAGATACAAAGTTAGATGAAGTTAACATTAACGCTTTAGATAATTTACTATTTAGTATTTTAGTCTATCTACCAATAAAAAGCTTTGATAAAAAGATGAACTTTTCTGAATTTGCAACATATGCTTTAAAATTCAAAAACGTAAAAACCTCTAGCAGCATGGCGCGTGTCTCATTAGAAATAATAAGTATTTTAAAAAACTCCAAAAGATACGAAGACTTTTATGTTAGCAATTTTGTTAACCTAAAAAATGAAGAAATACAGTTTGGCGGAGCTAAATTTAGTAACAAAGACGTAACTATTATAAGCTTTAAAGGTACAGACGGTTCATGTATTGGCTGGTATGAAAATTTAAGATTATCCTATATGTACCCAACTAAAACTCAAAGTTATGCTTTAGATTACTTAAAAAACACTATAGATAACAAAGACAAAAATATTTACATATGTGGACACAGTAAAGGCGGTAATTTAGCTTTAGTATCCCTAATAGAAGCAAATAAAAGCCTGTTTAAAAGAATTAACAAAGTCTATAATTTTGACGGGCCTGGTGTGTTAAACGATGTATTTTATAGTGGCAAATACAAAAATGCAAAAACAAAACTTGTAAATATCATCCCAACTGGTTCAGTAGTAGGAATGCTTTTATATAATGACTCATATGATGTCTGTGAAAGTACAGAATACGCTTTTAATGAACACTATCCAAATTCATTCAAAGTATTTGGTACAAAATTCGTTAAAGGAAGTTTAAGCTTAGTAAGTAAAAAAATACACCAGTCTACAACTGAAGAATTAAGTAGTCTAGACAAAGAAAGTGTTAAAGACGCAGTTGAAAGCTTGATAAAAACTTTAGGAAAAGATGGAGTAGAAGACTTTAACTTTAGCCTAACTGACATAAAAGAAATAGTTAAAAACATGAAAAACATTCCACCCTCTACTAGAAGTTACTTAGTTAAAATGTTAACAACTCTAATAAGTGTAATAGGTAAAAACAACTAAAAAAGCCACAGTTAATTCTGTGGTTTTAGTCTATATTAATTAGTTCATACTTAGTACTTCCTAGTCCTAAACTCTCAGCATACTCTAAAATATGACGTCCAACTTGCCTGTCTATTCTTTCTCTTAACAAGTGTGAATCCTTTTCATCGCTAGCCCACACCATATCAATAAATGCCTGGTCGTTACTTACTGGGTCAAGTGAAGCAACTATTCCTAAATCATTCATTACTGGTTCAGTTTGATTTTTATCACAGTCACAGTCAACAGATAAGTAGTTCATTACTGTTATATACACAATGGGCTTATCATTCTCTTTCATATAATCACTCACTGCAAGAGCAGCTTCTGCCATAGATTCTATGAAGTCACTTTGTTCATATTTAACTTTCCAAGCTTCTTCTAGTACACTAGTTTGTCCACAACTATGAATGTAAGCTTTCCCATTTCTTGAAGCAATACCAATAGACTGATTTTTTAAATTAGCGCCAAATCCACCCATCATATGACCCTTTCCATGTGCTAAATTTATAATTGAGTCGTAGTTAGTAAAGTGACTTCCCACTAGGTCATACTCTAAATGCTTTCCCTTATTAACAGGTAGTTTTATTTCTCCTTCACTATCCATTATATCAACATTAGCTATCTTAGTAAAACCGTGACTCTCTATAACTTTCATATGGTCTAAAGTTGTCTCTCTTTGCCCTTTATAAGCCGTATTACATTCAACAATTGTACCATTAACTTTTTGTACTAGCCCTTTTATTAACTCAGGCTTCAAATACCCTTTAGACCCAGCTTCTCCAGTAGAAATTTTAACTCCTACTTTTCCTTTTAACTCCACATTTAATTTTTCAAATATCTTTACTAACGATTCACTACTTATCTCTTTTGCAAAATATACTTTACTCATAAACACTCTCCTTAATATAATTTACTTCCTGGAATTACTTCATCACTTATAAACGATAGTTTAACTATCTTCTTATCACCAACCTTACATTCAAAAGACAAAAGCATCCCATTAGATTCCATTCCCATCATACTTCTTGGTGGTAAATTTAAAATAGCAATTACTTTTCTGCCAATTAACTCTTCTGGACTATAAAACTTTTTAATTCCACTTAATATAATTCTTTCATCACTAGTTCCATCATCAAGCGTAAACTTTAATAACTTACTACTCTTTGGAACTTCTTCACAATTAATTATCTTTACTGCTCTTAAGTCACTCTTACTAAAAGTATCAAAATCAACTTTCTCAGTAAAAAGTGGTTCAATTTCTATATTCATAATCTACCTTCTTTCTATATTTATTGTACCAAATTGTCTAACATAGCGTTTTTTTTACAAAAATTATTGCAAAATAAAACGTGTTGAGTTATTATAAATCTCGCAAAAGAAAGAAAATAATCTCAACACATTTAA
>CAVITD010000066.1:0-13788 GCA_963645645.1 uncultured Eubacteriales bacterium | reverse complement strand
ATATTAGTTTTGTCTCCATATGCTTATGATTCAGGATTTAGTTATTATCCATTTATTACTGGAATAGTTGGTATATTGTTATGTTTTTACTTTATTACGTTTGCAATCGAACTTGGTGTTAGAATAATTAAATTATTTGTTTTACAAGTATTATCTCCAATACCAATAATTATGAGTATAGATCCATCTAGTAAGGATGATAAACTAATTAATTTTGCAAAATTATATGGTGGTATTTATATTAATGTATTTATAAGGATTTTAACTGTTTATATTGCTTTTGTTGCATTAAATATAATAACAAATGTATATAAAGATGTTAATTTCTTAGCTAAAATATTACTTATAATAGGTGTATTTCATGCAACTAAAGAATTACCTAAACTTATTGAAGAAGCATTAGGATTAAAGCTTGGTTTAGGAGATTCACAAAAAGGCTTTGGTGCTGCATTAAAGGGTACTATTGCGGGTTCTGCTGGATTTGTTGGCGGAGCTATTGCTGGTGGTATATCTGGTGGTGTTGGTGGTGCAGTAAGTGGTGGATTTACTGGACTTAAAAACGGTGTATTAAATGGTGCTAAAGCCAAAGGTATAAAGGATGTTGTAACATCTGGTGTAGGTGCTATAAAAGGTGGATATGGAATGGGTGCTAGAGTTGCTGGTGCTGGTGGACTTGGAGCATTTATGGTAGGTGGAGTAGAAAACTTCGTTGGTGGTAAAGGAAAAGATGCTGCTACAATTGCTGATTTTGATAAAAGTATTAAAGGAAAAGACAATCTTATTTCAGAAAGAAATTCTGATATAGAAAAGATTAGAAACAAAATGGATATTTCTAATAGAGGCAATGATATGAGAAATAACATTGAAAATACAATTAACAGAAATTATGAAAGAACTCATGGTACTTTAGAAGATATGCTTTCAAATAATAGAGATATCCAAAGTATTCAAAATAGAATAGCAAATGCTCAAAATGATACAGATAGAAGTATTGCAATGAGCGAACTTGCCAATAAACGAAATGAGTTAACTAATGAATATAATACTCAAAAAGATTCTTACTTTGCTAGTCAACTAAATATGGCTGATCCAAATTATAATGGACCTATTACTCAAGATGTTCAAGAATTAAGAGATATGATTAATGACTATAACGACTATGTTGATAAAAATGGTTTATCTGATAGAAAGATAACTGATATGACTTCTTTTGATACTGCAAAACGTAGATATGAACTTTCTAATGAACATTATGAACAAACTATTAAAACTAAAGAAGAAGATAAAAAACGATTTGAGCAAGAAAAGAAAGATATCGAAAAACAAAAGAAAGATTATGTTGATAAAGACGCTGGTTATCAAAGAAGAAATAAACGTGATGAGAAACCTAAATATAAGTCTAGAGATGTAAGTAATAATAATAATGGTGCTGGAACACCTTAATAAAAGAAAGGAAGAAAGAATATGAATAATATGTATATTATACCTGCTAATAGTAAAAGTGGTAAACTCTTATTTAATATATTTAGAGGAATAGATTTAGTGGTGTTCTTGTGTGGTATAGGAGTGAGTTTAATCTTGTTCGTAGCAATACAAAGTACAACGATGGCTACTACAATAATAAAGATACTACCAATAAGTGTATGTAGTTTCTTGGTAGTACCTGTACCATTTTATCATAATGTGATGTGTTTTATAAAAGAGTTATACTTGTTTTTAGCAAATAGAAGAGTATATTATTGGAAAGGATGGTGTGTTAGAAGTGAGTACAGTGAGAAGTAAGCATACAGAAGACTGGCTACCTATTAAGTCTATATTAAATGGAGCAATACAACTTGATGATGGAATGCAAGTAACTGGTGTTAAAGTACAACCTAAGAATATATTTATTATGGATTATGATAGTCAAAAGAATGTTATTTATAATTTAAGAAATTTATATAATAGTATTGACTATGAATTTAGTATAATTGTTGCAGATAGACCTGTTGATATTAATGTTTATTTAAGTCAATTACAACTTTTATATAATAACGTACAAACTCCAGTTTTGAAGAAACTTGTTATGCAAGACATCAATAAGGCTAATTTGTTTATGAGTAAGGAAGTAGGTGTAGCTGATACAGAATATTACTTACTATTTAGAGAGAGAAGACCTGAGATAATGCAAAAGAGAATACAAAACTTAATAAGTGGTTTTGCAACTTGTGGATTAGTTGCTAGTCAAACTAGTAATGACGACTTAAGAGTACTACTTGATGGATTTTTAAATGATGGAAGTAGAACTGAATTTGGGACGGTGATTGGAGCATGAATTTAAAAAGTCAATTAGCGCCTAAGGGGCTAGAATTTAATGCAGGGGATATGGTTATAAGTGGAAAGTATTGTTGTTTCTTAACTATTATTAGTTATCCTAAAATGATAAATGAAGGATATTTAGCTAATTTAACACAGTATAGTGGAATTAAAGTAATCATTAAACATATTCCAATAGAGTTTTCTGTATTAAGTAAGATGCTTAATAAGGAAATAGCTGATATGAAGATGAAGTATCAGAATGAACATGATAGAACAGTTCAAGAAAGAATTAGACAAGACTATGAAAGTATAGAAAACTTTATTACAATGCTTACAAGTACTCAAGCTAGAATATTTGATTTTCAAATGCATGTAATGGTAATGGCTGATTCTAAAGAAGAGTTAGAAAATAAGAAAGTGCAAGTAAAGAACTACTTAGATGCTATGGGAATGAAAGGTACAATACTTAGATATGAACAGGAGAAAATTTTGAAAAGCTGTTTACCAATATTCCCAGATTCAGATATTGAAGAGAGAATTGGAACGCCTATTCCTAGTGTCACTATGAGTGCGATGTATCCATTTGTATTTGATAGTATAAAAGACCCTGGTTTATCTTGTTTACTTGGTGTAGACTTTTCTGGCGGGATTATATTGTTTAATCAGTTCTTGTATCAAATTAAGAAAGAGTTTAATAGAAATAATGCTAATATGATTATCTTAGGTACATCTGGTAGTGGTAAATCAACTGCTGCTAAGATACTTTTAAGAAGTAATATTAGAAATGGACACAAGATAGTTGCAATTGACCCAGAGGGAGAGTTAGAAGACATGACTAGACTTTATGGAGGAGACTTTATTAATCTAGGTTTAGGTGGAGACTACGGAATGATAAATCCACTTGAAGTTATAGCTGACTCTGATATTGAAGATGGTGGCGGAAATGCTGTTTTAACAAGAACTCTACAGTCACTTAAAGCTTTCATGAAGTATTATAGTCCTGATATAGAGGAAGACGTACTTACTTTATTTAGTGAAGTGGTTCAGGATACTTATAAGAGATATAAGATAGACTATGAAACAGACTTTAGTAAGTTTACTAGTGAAGACTATCCAACATTTGATGATGTGTACGCTACTATTAAGGGAAGACTTTTATCAATGGTAGAAGCTACTCGTGAAAAAGAAGTAATGGAAAAACTTGAGTTAAAAGTTAGACCATTAACAAAGGAATTAAGATATTATTTTACTGGACACACTACAGTTGAGCCTAATAGTGACTTCATAGTATTTAATATAAGAGAATTAATGAATAGTGATGCTAATATTAGAAATGCTTTATTCTTTAATATATTAAAGCACGCATGGGGGTTATGCTTAGATAAAGACACTAATACTGTGCTTATGGTAGATGAAGCTCATACACTTCTAGCTGATAGAAATACTTTAGGAGCAGAATTTTTAGCGCAAGTGCAAAGAAGAAGTAGAAAATATAACACTGGTACAATAATTATCACGCAGCAACCTACTGACTTTGCAAGTCCTGAAGTTATTGTACATGGTAAAGCAATATTTGATAATGCAAGTTACTATTTAGTAATGGGCTTAAAGAAACAAGCTGTAGAAGATTTAGCAAGATTAATAGATTTGAATGACCAAGAAAAAGAAAGTATTAAAAGATATAATCAAGGAGAAGCTTTATTTGTATGTGGTTCTCGTAGAATGAGAATTAATGTAATAGCTACTCAAGAAGAACTAGATTCATTTGGATCTGGTGGAGGATTATAGTAAAGAGGTATATTATGGATGATAAGGAAAAGAACTTAATTAATAGTGAAAACTCAAACTCACAAGATAGTGTGAGTTCTTTTCCTAAACATAATAATACATTTGTGAATGGTAGTGATACTTCTGATATTTCTAATAGAATAAATAGTACTAAGGGAAGAAATTTACAGAATAATATTGAAAGTAAAGGGGTAGATAATACTAATTTTGGAAGTAGTGAGCCTTTAGAAAAGAAAGATAGTTTAGATAAGGGAAACTTAGGGAAGAATGTTTTAAATAGTGCAGGAAATGCTTTATTAAATAAGGCGAGTGAAGACGATAGTGTAATAGGAGATGCAGCAAGGACTGTTAATAAAACTAGAAATACTATTAAGGGTGTTAAAGCTACTACTAAAGCAGTAAAAGCTCTTATTGCTATTTTATCTGGTCCTATTGGATGGGGGATACTTATATTTGGTGGAGTACTATTACTTATATTCTTAATTGTTATTGTATATCATACAATAATAAGTTCACTAAGTATGAAGTTTAATTTAACTGGAAAAGATAGTTATGAAGTTTTTAGTGAAAAATATGAAGAGGCGATGTCTAGGAATGATATAGATAGTTTGTATGAAGAAAGTAGTAAAGATAATTGTGGTGAAGTTGATTTCTTTACAAAAGTTAAAAACTTTTTTGGAGTTTATGGATTTGATAATCCTCAAGAATTATGTTTATATGTTAATAAAAAATTAAAAGAAAAAGAAACTCTTTCTGGTATAACAACACTCAGTCCTGGATATTTTCTAAGTACACTTTATTATGCATATGATACACAAAATTTAGATGAGAATGGTAGACCATTTATAAAATTTGATTTAGAAGATGATGAAGAAGACAAAGAACAAGAAATAGAAGTAAATGACTTAGACGCTATAAGTACATTGTTTGCAGCTAAATTATATACTAAAGAAGATTTAGATAATTTAATAGACGAGTATATTTTAAAATATGATTTAGTTGGTTATGGACTTACTCCTTACAAGTTAGTAATAAAATATGACGAAGAAGGAAACGAGACAGAAAGATATTGTGACCCAATTGAAACAAAAGTTAACTATGAAACAAGTGAAAGCAAGTTTAATCTATATTTAAGGTATGGAAGTGAAGTTAGTGAAAGTTATCAATATGACAACAATGTTATTAAAGCATATGATTTAACTAGTAGTGAATGTTATGACAATATAGGTGTTGCTAAACCTAGTTTAACTAAGTATGATGTTAAAGTTGATTTAAATTCTGATAGTGAAGAGATACCTAGTATTGATGGACATACTTATGAAGATGGCTTTATTTATAATACGTATCCTAGATATATGGCTGAATATAATTTAGATGGTATTAATGTAGAGTTTGATTATAAAGTAGCAAAAGATATAGAAAGTATTATGGATAGTAGGGTTAGTTCTAGACAAGACTATATAAATTATTTACTAGGATACCCTAGTACTGTTAAGACTAGTGTGTTATCTATTAATGGGTCTTGTACATATAAAATAAATGGTATAGAAGTAACTAATCTTTATGTTAAGTTGTTACATGGCGCTAATGATGTTATACCGAATATTCCTGCTAATAGTGAGATAGAAGGTCAAGAGTTAGTTGAGTTTGAAAAGTATATTTTAGGGGTAGTGTATGCTGAAAGTGGAGCAAATTCTGATGAAGCATTAAAAGCTCAAGCAATTGCTGCTAGAAGTTATGCAGTTAATGCTGGTACTTTAAAAAAAGATGATGATGGTAAATATATTTTAGAGATATCTAATAGTACAAATAATCAAACATATTGTGATCCAGATAAAGGTTGTTATAGGTATTATGTACCAAGACATTCTGGTACTGTAAATGTATATACTGTAGGGACTGAACCGTCAAGTGATGAGTTAAGTGCTGATGCAGTTACATTGTATACTCCGCCTCTTGAAAATGATTCACATATAAGAAAAGCTGTAAAAGCTGTTAATGGAATATTTTTAAGTGATTCATCAGGTAATGCGAAAAGTGTTAATTATAATGGTGATACTCAAAATTCATGGAATGCCATGGCTTCTAGTGGAAGTGACTATGTAGAAATATTAAGAAGTACTTATGGTGGAGAATACACATTAAGTAAACCAGTATGTAGTTTTGCAAGTGGAGACTGGGATAGTTGGAGACAAGGTAGTAGCGAATGGGGAGGTATTATGTTGTCAAATGAAAGTATGGCTACTGCAGGATGTTTTATAACAGCGCACGCTAAGGCTATTGCAAAAAGTGGTGCTCAAGTAAAAGTGGCTAACTTTAATCCAGGTACTTTTGTAAATATAATTAAAGCTAATGGATGCTTAAGTGGAAATAATTTAATAACTGATTGTGCTTTAAAGTCTGTCTTAGTTAACGATTATGAACCAAAGAGTAGTGTTTTAACTGGGTCAATTGAAAATAAAGCAAATGTAATCGCAGGATACATAAACAATGGATATGAAGTAGTTCTTAGAGTTAAATCACCAGACCCTAAACAACACTGGGTACTTGTAACAGGAGTAAGTGGAAGTACTATATATATGTCTGATACAAGTAGTGACGCTAATATAGTTGTGCCTTTCTATAATGCAAGTGAAGTAGTTTATTTGATGGCTTATAAATTTGATATTTAGGAGAAGATATGAAAAAAAAGAATAATAAGTTTGAAGTTGCAGTTATATTTATAGTTATAATATTTTCTATTATCATGTATGGGTTATATTTAGTGGTAAACGAGTATTATAAAAAATACACGTTTACCTTGATTACCAGTCCTTTAACAATATTAGAATGCAAGAAATGGGAATGTACTGATAAAACTAGTGAAGTAAGTAACTATAACAATAAAGAATACTATACTAATGTTGACGGGAAAGATATTGAAAAAAATACTATGTATTATGATTTATTTCAAAAGAAGTTTTATATATTTGATTATAAAGATAATAGTGTTAAGTATGATAATAGTTTTTATATGTATGACGGAAATATTAGTGGAGTAGTGTTTGATAAAAGTGAAGTTAGTATTACCGAATTGGAGAATATCAAGTCTAAATTAAAATTAAATTTCAGCTTAAATCAAGTAACATACAGTGAGAAAGTAATGATGGATTTTGATGGAGACAATAATATTGAAGAAGTGTATTCTGTTATTGGTGGGCTTGATAATTATTACTTTGGTTATCTTGTATATAATAAGGAAGAAAAGTATTACATTCTATACAAAAGTGAAGAAAGTGATATAACTAAATTTAGTGCTGGTACTATTAGTAATGTGTTAGATATATTTAGTGATAATAAATTAGAATTTGTATATCATGTAAGTTATTATGATGAAATAGGAGAATGTAATATATTATATAGACTTAAGGGAAATAAATTTGTAAGTGTTAATGAGTGTAATGTTAAATAGTTACACTTTTTTAGTTAAATAATTGAAAAACACTTTTATTTTAATGACTTTTTCTTATAAATTTGGTATAGTTATTTTAGTGGAGGGATAAAAAATGGCAAGGCAAATAGTTTATTTAGGAAGTTATACTACTATAAAAGAACTTGAAATTAAAACAGGGAAATATACAAAAGATTTTGGAGAAGGTTTTTATTGTACTTTACTTAAAGAACAAGCAATTAGATGGGCTAATAAGTATGACAGTCCAGTTTTAAATGTATATGAGTATGACGAAAACACTTCTTTAAACATCAAAGAATTTAGCATATTGAGTGAAGAATGGTTAGACTTTGTTATAAATTGTAGAAACGGAGTAAAACATGATTATGACATTGTAATTGGCGCAATGGCGGATGACCAGATATACAACTATGTAACTGATTTAACTCTTGGGATAATTACTAGAGAAGCTTTTTGGGAGCTTGCTAAATTCAGATATCCTACACATCAAATAGCTTTTTGTACTAGCAGGGCATTAGAATGTTTAAAGTTTTTAAATTCAGAAGGAGTTAATAATGACTAAAAGTGAAAATGATTTGTTTTATTTATGTAGTTAACTCAATATATTTCTAGAGAAACAAATAATACAAAAAAATATATTGTAGAAAAGTTAGGAAAAGAAGAATTAGAAAGAATTTATAAGTTAGCTAGTGTTTATCATTGTGAAAATATTGATAAAGTTAGTGATGAGATTATAGAAAAAAATAATATAATTAATGGTACTTATAATAATGATAGTTTTAAAAATAGGATACCAACTTATTTTGAAATAGGAGCAGTATATAAAAGATTAATTAAACAAGTAAGTAAAAATGAAAGTGATTACATTAATTCATTAGTAGAAGTTTTGACCTCGTTTATTACTGAAAAAATAGATAATTATGATAGCAGTATGTATTATGAAAGTCCTTCATATATATATGAATGTTATAAAGAAGGAAGAGTTTTATAAAGTGTAATTTTAAATAGTTACACTTTTTTAGTTTGCTAATCGGCAAAATTGCAATAAAAGTCTCGCAAAATTGCAATAAACCAAATACTAGTGATTTTACTTCCTATTTTGCTTTAAACATGTTACAATATTAATGGGGGAAACGATATGAAAAGTTACTTTAATAATGAAGAATACATATATGTTAAATCGTTTTTAAGAACAAACCCAAATGAAGCTTTGATTAGAACAGAAGAATATATAAAGAAATATCCAAGTGACTATATAGCAGGTGTGTTTTATTCTAAAGTTTTAAAAGTATTGGGTTATTTTAGTGAGGCTTTATGTGTTTTAGATAACATAGAAAAAAGGTATACTTCTAATAAAAAGTTATTTAATTATTTTGCTAAGTATAACCTTATAGAAGAGAAAGTACTTTATAATAAACTAAGATGTTTAAGTTATCTAGAAGATTTTGATAAAGTAGAAGAACTATTAAATGAGAACAAAAAATATTTAATAAATTTTAAATTTGGATACTTTAGTAATTTAGTTAAATATTCTAAGAGGGAGAGTCTTAACTTTAATGCTGGGTATAGATTAGAGCAATTATTTAATTATAGTGATGAAGAGTTTTTAAGTCATATATCAAAACATATGTATAGTAGGGTAGAAGACTATGATGTGATTAGTACATTTAATGAAGATTTTCCTTTTGATAAAGTTTTTTATGAAGTAAAGAAGAAAATACTTTTTTGTAAAGCGTATTATTTTGGAGCATATGAAGATGTGTATATATTTAAGTATGATAAATGTGGGGTTACTAATGGTAAAGTAAGTGATTATTTTTTGGTTATTACTTTTCATAATACTAATAAGTATATTTCAATGTATCCATGTAATCCAAGTAGTAATTTTAATTATGTTGATTTAAATTATTTGAAAATTTCAAGTACAAGCAATGTTAAAAGACTTAGTCAAATAGATAAGTTTAATATGAGATATAAAAAATAATTAAAATATGAATTATGTGTTCCTTTTTATATATATGTGTGTCATAATTGTATGTAGAAAAGAACAATTTTTATGAAAAAATAATAGTATAATATAAGTTTTTACCTTGACAAGTATTTAATTATTTTGTAAAATTATTTTAGGATAGAGGTGTAATGATGAAAGGTAAAAAAGATTTGACTTTAATAACTCAATTAGTATTATCAATTTTGATATTTATTGGTGGAGTTACTATAATGATTTTCAAGAGTTTTGGTTTAGTTGATATGGTATTATATGGAAGTATTATCTTCTTTATATTAGCATTTTTTGGAGTAATTTGTTACTTTATTAGAAGAAGAGAAGGAGACTATGAAATCTTATTATTTAGTTTAATAAGTATACTTACTGCAACATTCATGTTTATATTTAAAAATGATGATGCTGCAATGATATTAGGGGCTGGATTAACAATATTTAATATTTTAGTAGTAGCTAATAGAATTTATAAAATAGTTACTTATAAAAATCAAGATAACTTTATGTGGAGTGTTAAATTTATTGGAACATTCTTAATTGGTTTCTTAGCAATATTAACTTGTGTAAATCTATATAAAGAAGTTTCAGTTCAAACTTTAATGCTTGGATATTACTTTACTTGTTTGGGAGTAATTATGACTGTAGAGAATTTAGTTGAATTATTTGTAACAAAAGATAAGTTTGATAAATTTGTTTCTAAAGTTGTAGAAAGAGAATTTAAAAATTTAGAAATGGTTGATGCTATTAATGAAGAAACTAAAGAAGTAGTTAAACCTAAAGTTAAAGAAGTAAATGTTGTAATTGAAAAGAAGAAAGGTAAAAGTCCTAAAATTGAGGTTAATGGTAAAGATATGAATAAAGAAATTAAAAAAGAAGTTAAGAAAGTTAAAAAGGAATTAAAGCCTGTTACTAAGGAGCTTAAGAAAAAGGCTAAACCTGTAGTTAAAGCTATAGAGAAGGAAACTAAGCCTTTAAAGAAGAAGGTTGAAAAGGAGATTAAACCTGTTAAGAAGGAAGTTAAAAAAGTAGTTAAAACAGCTAAAAGAGAAGTAAAGAAAGCTGTAGTTAAAGAAGAAATTAAGAAAGAGATAAATGAAGTAAAGAAAAAAGGTAGACCTAAGAAGACTAATTAGGTCTTTTTCTTTTATAGTTTAATATATTTTATTAAGGGGGAATTTATAATATGGATATTATTAAGGTATCTAGTAAAAGTGTACCACAGAAAGTTGCTGGTGCTTTAGCAAATTTGTTTAGAGAAAGTTCTGATGCGGTTGAGATGCAAGCTATCGGTGCTGGCGCACTTAATCAAGCAATAAAAGCAGTTGCAATAGCAAGAGGTTATGTAGCGCCTACTGGAAAGAATTTAGTCTGTACTCCTGCGTTTAGTGATATCGTGGTTGATGGAGAAGAAAGAACTGCTATTAAATTAATTGTTGAGGCTAAATAAGCCTTTTTTGTTTTGGTAAATTTGGAATAACAACTTTCTAAACTCGGAATGGAAAGCGTCAAACCTCGGAATGTAATGTTAATATACTCTTTAAAGTAATATAAAAAAATTATTACTTTTTCTTTTGTTCGCTTGACATAACAATAAATGTTTGCTATTATATTAATGTTCTTGAATAAAAAGAAAAGAAATGTGAATATTAAAAAAGAGGTTATGTATTATGGATAAAATTGTTATTAAAGGAGCAAGAGAAAATAATTTAAAGAATATTGATATTGAGATACCTAAAAATAAACTTGTTGTTATGACAGGTGTAAGTGGAAGTGGTAAATCTAGTTTGGCATTTGATACTATATATGCTGAAGGTCAAAGAAGATATGTTGAAAGTTTAAGTGCTTATGCTAGGCAATTTTTGGGGGCTAGTGAAAAGCCAGAAGTGGACTCCATAGATGGGTTAAGTCCAAGTATTAGTATAGACCAAAAGACTACTAATAAAAATCCTAGAAGTACAGTTGGTACAGTTACTGAAATATATGATTATTTAAGACTTTTATTTGCAAGAATTGGTGTACCATATTGTCCTAAACATAAAATACCTATTAAGAGTCAATCTATTGAAGAAATGGTTAATAAGATAATGGATTTTAATGAAGGTACTAAAATAGAGATAATGGCGCCTATTGCTAGGGGAGAAAAAGGTACATTTAAGGATTTGTTTGAAGATTTAAGAAAAGATGGATATTCTAGGATTAAAGTTGATGGAGAGACTAGAGATTTATCAGAAGATATAGTGCTTGAAAAAAATATTAAGCACGTAATATCACTTGTGGTTGACAGATTAGTTGTAAATGAAAAGTCAAGAAGTAGACTTTTTGAAGCAATAGAACTATCTTGTAAAATGGCAGGTGGGAAAGTACTAATAAATGTTGTTGGAGACAGGGAAATACTAATGAGTGAGAACTACGCTTGTACGGAATGTGACTATAGTTTGGAAGAACTAGAACCTCGTATGTTTTCATTTAATAGTCCTTATGGAGCTTGTCCTGAGTGTAAAGGACTTGGCGTTAAATTGTCAATAGACCCAGACTTATTAATACCTAATAAAAACTTATCTATTAAAGAGGGTGCAGTAGAAAGTTTTCAAAGTGGAGAAACTTTAAGTATATATTTTAAGAAACTAGATAGTGTATGTGAATATTATAATATTGATTTAAATAAACCAGTTAAAGATTTTACAAAGGAAGAATATAACACTATATTTTATGGCTCTAAAGATAAGATACATTTTAATGTTAAGACTAGAAGTGGTAGTATTTTAAAGAGTTATGATTATTTTGAGGGAATTATAACTAATTTAGAAAGAAGATATATGGAAACAAATAGTCCAAGTATAAGACTTTGGATAGAAAGTTATATGAAAGAAAGTGCTTGTCCTGTTTGTAAAGGGAAAAGATTAAGTGAAAAGATACTTAATGTATTCATTAATAAAAAGAATATCTATGATATTACAAGTTTAAGTATTAGAGATTTAGTAGAGTTCTTTGATAATATTAAACTTACTAAGAAGGAAGAAGAGATATCATTTTTGATTTTGAAAGAGATTAGAGAAAGACTTCACTTTCTACAAAATGTTGGGCTAGATTATTTAACACTTGCAAGAAGTGCGTCTAGTTTAAGTGGTGGAGAAAGTCAAAGAATTAGACTAGCTACTCAAATAGGAAGTAAGTTAAGTGGAATACTTTATGTACTTGATGAACCTAGTATTGGACTTCATCAAAGAGATAATGATAAACTTATAAACAGTTTGAAAGAAATGAGAGATTTAGGTAATACTCTCATAGTAGTAGAGCATGATACTGATACAATGTTAGCAAGTGATTACCTAATAGACATTGGTCCAGGTGCTGGAACTGAAGGTGGGTACGTTGTTGCAGCAGGTACTCCTATGGAAGTAATGAAAAACGAGAAAAGCTTAACTGGTAAATATTTAAGTGGTGTGTTAAAGATAGATGTACCTAAAAAACGTAGAAAAGGTAGTGGAGAATTTATAGAAATTAAAGGTGCAGAAGAGCATAATTTAAAGAAAGTAAATGTTAAGTTTCCTAAGGGGACTTTGACTTGTGTTACTGGAGTAAGTGGAAGTGGTAAATCTAGTTTAGTTAATGAAATACTTTATAAGAAGTTATCAAGTACACTTTATAAATCTAAGGAAATTCCAGGTAAGTTTAAGAGTATTAGTGGAATAGATGATGTTGATAAAGTTGTTTATATTAGTCAAGATCCGATTGGAAGAACACCAAGAAGTAACCCAGCTACTTATGTAGGTTTATTTGATTTAATAAGAGATGTGTTTACAGAAACTAAAGAGGCTAAGTTAAGGGGATACAATAAAAGTAGATTTAGCTTTAATGTAAAGGGTGGAAGATGTGAAGCTTGCCAAGGAGACGGCGTTAAAAAAATAGAAATGCATTTCTTGCCTGATGTGTATGTTCCATGTGATGTATGTCATGGTAAAAAATATAATAAAGAGACACTAAACATCAAGTTTAAAGGTTTAAGTATAGCAGATGTTCTTGATTTAAGAGTGGATGAGGCGTTAGAAGTATTTGAAAACGTTCCTAAAATTAAGAGAATACTTGATACTATGCATGATGTAGGACTAGGTTATGTAAAACTTGGACAAAATGCAGTTACTTTGTCTGGTGGGGAAGCTTGCCGTGTAAAACTTGCTAAAGAACTTCAAAAGAGACCTACTGGAAAAAGTGTGTACATACTAGATGAGCCTAGTACAGGACTTCATAT
>CAVITD010000065.1:0-18572 GCA_963645645.1 uncultured Eubacteriales bacterium | reverse complement strand
CTGTTAACATTATATCATAAATTTGATGTAACTTCATTAATATTCATTAAGTTTTCATTTATTAAGTTGTTTATGTTTTTAGCGTTTTGTTCTAAATAGTTGGATTTTTCTATTATTTTGTCTATTTGTTCTTTTGTTAGATTTTTGTTTTGTTTGGTTATTATTTTCTTTATTGAATTTTCAGAAAGTTGGTTAAATAAGAGAGTGGTTTTCTTTGTTTGTTTTTCTATGAAACCAATAGGGGACTTATTTGTTTCTTTGTTTGTTTTAATTATTATAGTATTTTCGAAGTTAATGGTTTCGTTATTATTGAGAGTTAGTTTTCCTGTGCTAGTAATGGTGTCAAATAAGGCTTTTATAGTAGGGTGGGTATAGTTATAGTCTTCTAATAAGATTATTGAAATAGGGTGGTGTTTTAGGCTTTCAAATGGTGTGTTTTTTTCGTTATAACCAACGTATCCTGCTGAAGAGCCAATTAGTTTTGTTATGCTAGTGCTTGTTATATAGTCTTTCATATTTAGAGTTATGAGGTGTGTTTTTAGGTAATTGGATAGTGTTTCTACTAAGTAAGTTTTTCCTGTTCCAGTAGGGCCACTTAGAGATATGGTAAGTGGTAAATGATTAGTCTTATTTGTAAAACAAATAAGTTCTTTTGTTATGTTGTCTATTATGTGGTCTTGGTTAAAGATATTTAGTTTTAAGTAGTTATTTAATTCAGTAAAGTAGTTTGTACTAGATAGTTCAAAGATATTGGAGTTTGTTTTTGTTTCTAGTACTTCTTTTAATGCTTTTTTTGTTACTGTGTTTTTTTGGTTTTGGTTAGTACTCTCTTTTAGTTTGTTTTCTAGTATAGTTATTTCTTTTTTTAGAGATAGTGCTTTTGTTAGGTTGTTTTCTAAAATATATTTATTTTTCTTTTCAGTAAGCGAGATTATTTTGTTTTCTATTTTTGTGTTAGTTGTTTTCTTTTGATTAAGAGAAGTTATAGCTGATATTTCGTCTAGTATGTCTATTGATTTATCTGGGTTATGTTTATTTTTTATGTATTTGTCTGATAGTTTAGCAGTTAGTTCTATAATGTTATTGGGTATTTTAACGTTGTGGTATTTTTCGTAATTTGGTTTTATTTTTTTTAGAATGTACAATGTTTCTTCGTAATTTGGTTCGTTTATTAAAATGGGTTCAAATCTTCTATCTAGAGCTTTATCTTTTTCTATGGAGTTAGTGTATTCTTTTAGAGTAGTTGCGCCGATTAAAGAGAGTTTTCCTCTTGCTAGAGCTGGTTTTAGTATGTTTGATGCGTCAATTGCGCCTTCAGCACCACCTGCACCTACTAGTGTGTGAATTTCGTCTATAAATAGTATTAAGTTATTATTATTTTCTAACTCATTAATTAGTTTTGTTAGTTTTTCTTCAAATTCTCCACGGTATTTAGTGCCTGCGATTACGGAAGATAAGTTCACTTCGTATATTGTTTTTCCTTTTAGGAAGTCAGGGACTTGATTTTTAGTAATGCGTCTAGATAATTCTTCTACTATTGCAGTTTTACCTACACCTGCTTCGCCTAGTAAAAGTGGGTTGTTTTTGTTTTTTCTTTTTAGTACTTCTATAACTCTAGTTATTTCTTTTTCTCTACCTATAACTGGATCAAATTCGTTATTTAATGCTAGCTCGTTTAAGTTTCTTCCAATAGACTTTAGTATGCTGCTGTTTGATATTGTGTTAGTGGTTAGTATGTCTTTTTTTAAGCTATCTATATCAATGTTAAGTTTTGTAAGAACTTTATAACACATGGTGTCTTTGTTTCTTAGTATCTCGTTAAATAGTAAGTTTAGAGTTATTTCATCGTCTATATTTTCTAGAGATAATATTACTCCTTCAATAGAATTTAGTAATTCTTTACTATAAAATAAGTATTTATTATTTTGTTCTTTAGGTAAGTAAGACTTTACTAAATCAAGCTTGATTTTGTGAGTTTCTAGTGTTTTAGATAGTGAGTTAGGAGTTAGTAGCATACTCATTAGAAAATGGATAGTGTTTATATCTGAGCTTTCTTGGTTTTCTGCAATTAATTCGCTACTTTTTAATATTCTTTTTAGTTCTTCTGTATAGTTATTCATATACACCTCTTTCATAATATATGATATATTGTGGTTTTTTATAAAATAATATACAAAAAAAAGAACTTTTTTGTGAAAGTTCTAATTTATTTATATATGAGATTTTACTATTACTAGAAGTATTATTACAACGAATATTACTAGAAGTAATTCAAGTACTAGTTTCCAACTCTTCTTTAGCCAGTCTTTGTAATTGATGTCTAAGCTTGTTAGACCTAAAATCAATAATGTTGAAGTAGGGGCTACAAAAAGAGTTAAACCATATATTGCTTGCATTATAATACTTATTAATAATGTGTAGTCAGCATATGCAACTGATAAGAATGTTCCTACAGTAGATGCTACATATAAGTAGTCTATATTCATAACTGTTGCAATTATCATACTGAATGTTGCAAATATTAAGTGTATTATTTCTTGTAACCAAGTAATGTTAACTAGTTTAGCAAGTCCAAAACCACATGTGTTTGAAATGAAATTTAATATAGTAACAATGTATCCATGGTAGAATGCAATAAATACTACACAGTAAGCAAATCCAACTAATGCTGCTGGTTTTAGGCTTTTCTTTATGCCTTCAGCATATGCTTCTAGTGAGTCATCTAGTTTAATGTTATATACTAGGTTTATTATAAATGTAGTGAATATTAGAATAAATGTGTAACTATCAATAGTCCATTTACCAAATTGTTCTGTTCCATCAAATAAGTATTTTAGTATAGTAACATCTTTGATTGTGAATTCTTGGATATTTGTGTGTAAGTCTGTGAAGAAAGTAATTCCAAATACGCCTTCCCAATCAGTGTAACCAACGATAAGTAATACTAGTAATAAACCAAATATTACATATAATGGCCAACTAGGTTTTTTACTTTGAGTTTTTTCTCCTAGATAAGCATACCATTCTTTATCACTATTTTTGTTAAGTGCTTTTCTTGCGTGTTTTAGTGTGAAAGCTATAAATACTACAAAGCATATTACTAGTAAAGCTATTTTAGTAAGTAGTCCATTTTTGTATGTTAGACTAAGTACTTGATTAGTGTAACCAGCTAAGTATGCACTGTAAGTTGAACCTATCATACCAATAAGTGGAGACATGAATGCAACTAGGTAAGCTGTCATTTTGTCGTAACCCATTAGTAATATGATACTGATTATTGCTGGTATAAATATAAATAATAATATATCTAAACCGAACACACTACTAAGTAGTACAAATATTAGTGATACTATAATTAAGAATAGTTCTTCTTTTCCTTTCATAGATTTTGCAATTTTTTCTAGACTATTTCTGTATTTTCCAGTAATTCCAAGTACGCCATAGAAACCACCTACTGCTAGTATAAATAATACTGTTTTTGCAGCAGCTTGAGGTCCTGCCCATGGGTATTCAAATAAGCTATGGAATGATACTCTTGCTAAGTCTGAAGATATTACTTCAGTTCCACTTACTCTTGAAGTTGGGATTATCCATGATAATACGACTAGTACTAAGAACAAAATTGCAATTGATTTGAACAATGTGTTCTTTTTTTTCATAATTTTTACCTCCTACTTAATTATACAATATAAATGTAAAGTTTTACAAGTAAATATCAAAAATTTCATTTAAAATGTTATAATTATAGGTTAAGAAAAAAGAGAAATGTTACTTCTCTTTTGTTTCTGGTTTCATTAGAGGGAATAAGATTACGTCTCTAATTGACTCGTTTTCAGTGAAGAACATTACTAGTCTGTCTATTCCGTATCCAATACCTCCAGCAGGTGGCATACCATATTCTAAGGCTTCAACGAAGTCCATATCTATGTCATTTGCTTCTTCGTTACCTAGATCATGTTCTTTTAATTGAGATTCAAATCTTTCTAATTGGTCAATTGGGTCATTTAATTCAGTGTAAGCGTTAGCCATTTCTTTTCCACCAATAAATAATTCAAATCTTTGTACAAATCTTGGGTCTTTTGGGTCTTTTTTTGTAAGTGGGCTTATTTCTAGTGGGTGATTACATAAGAATGTTGGTTGTATAAGTGTTTCTTCAACGTATTTTTCAAAGAATTTGTTAACAATGTGACCGAATACTTTTTCATGTGGTTCAAGTTCTATATCGTGTTCTTCTGCGAGTTTAATCATTTCTTCATTTGTATAGTTTTTACTGAAATCTATTCCAGTTTGTTCTTTAATTGCTTCTACCATTGTTATTCTTTTGAAGTTACCATCTAAATTTATTTCGTTACCTCTCCAGTTAAATGTGGTTTTGTTAAATACTTTGTTTGCTATTTCTTTAAGTAGACTTTCTGTCATTTCCATCATTCCGTCTAAGTCGCTGTATGCTAGGTATGCTTCCATTGATGTGAATTCTGGGTTGTGAGTTAAGTCCATTCCTTCATTTCTAAATAGTCTACCAATTTCATAAACTGCATCCATTCCACCAACAAGTAGTCTTTTTAAGTGAAGTTCTAGTGCAATTCTTAAGTACATATCTAGGTCTTGTGCATTGTGGTGTGTTACGAAAGGTCTAGCTGACGCACCTGTTAGTAGGGTAGTTAGTACTGGAGTTTCTACTTCAGTAAATCCACGATTATCCATAAAGTTTTGAATGCATCTTATAATTCTTGGTCTTATGAAAGCAACTTTTTTTGATTCTTCGTTCATTATTAAATCAACGTATCTTCTTCTATATCTTTCTTCTTTGTCTTGTAAGCCATGGAATTTTTCTGGGAGTGGTTTTAATGCTTTTACTAGGTGAGTGTATTTTAGACATTTTATTGTAACTTCTCCAGTCATAGTTTTCATTATTTTACCTTCAACACCAACGATGTCTCCGATGTCTGCAGTTTTGAATAAAGTGTAATCTTCTTCTCCAATGTCATTTATTGAGATATAAATTTGAATTTTGCCTGATTTGTCTTGAATTGAGAAGAATGATGCTTTTCCCATTTTTCTTATGAACATGATTCTTCCTGCAACTTTAGCGCGCTTGTCCATAGTTTCTAATTCTTCGTGAGTTAAGTCTTTATATTTTTCTTTGATGTCGCTTGCTAGTGAGTCTCTATCGTATCTATCGCCAAATGGGTCAAGACCAAGACTTCTTAATTTTTCAGCTTTTTCCCTTCTTACTAATTCTTGTTCTGTAAAATTTCTTTCCATTATTTTTTCCTCCTTCTTTTAAATAAAAAAGTTAATGACTAAAGGGGCATAGTAAGATACCTGCGGTTCCACCCTTCTTAATCATTAACTGATTATCTCTTATTTATAACGGAATATAACCGGGCTTGTTAGCCACTTGGAAGTTTTTATTCACATTAGGCTTGTTACTAGTTTCCATCATCCTAGCTTTCTGTTAACAGTATATAATGCTACTCGTCTTCTTCATTGATTTACGAGGTTATTGTACTATATTAATTACGGTTTGTCAACTGTTGTTTTGAAAATTTATAATATGGGTGAATTAAAATTATTTACTTTTTGTTAATTATGTGTTATATTTGTTATACATCGGTGGTTGTGAAGTGAATAGCATTGTGACGAGTTTTCTCTAAGAACATATTAGTCTATTCTAGATTTTTGGCCTTTACTTGTAAGGCCTTTTTTTATATATTTAATTTAATGAATGAAATGTAATAATAAAAAAACAATTCATTCCGGAAAAAGGACGCATGCGTCAAAAATCCGGAATGGACTTGACTATGTATTATAATTTAGTATAATATTTTTGTGAAAGAGGCGTGTTATGAATCTGAGTTTTTTAGAAAAGATATTTAATAGAAGTGAAAGAGAATTAAATGAGATATGTGAGAAATTGAAACTTGATAAGAATGTTCTTAAGGTGTTTGAAGAAAGTTATAAAAATGCTAGTATTGATAATTATTCGGTTTTAGGAGAAAATCATTTTGAACGAGAGAAAGAGAGTAATAATGATTATGATGTTAATGAGATAAAAACAAGAATAGTTAATGAGCTAGTTAGTGAGACACAAGTGTGGAAGTATGATGGGAAGAGTAATTACTATTTTGAAATGCCTAGGTTACTTGGAAGTGAAAAATATGTTGATAAGTTAGAAGTTATGAACATTCCTACAAGTATGAGACCAATGTTAACAGGTAATTTAATGAAAGTTGATATAAATGGAGATAATGGAGTTTATTTGTTAAAGATGTTAAAGAATTCACTAGAAGAAGTTAATCTTGATAAAAAGAAGAGACTATATAATATGTTTAGACAAGGGTTAGATTTACTTGATTTGGATGAGATTATTTATTTGATGCTTAGTCAAAATAAGAATGCTATGGGGTATTGGTTACCTAGGATAGTTAGTGAAGTAGATAAGGAGGGATTTTTTAAAGTACCTAAGACTACTATAATAAAGGTGCCTATCACTGTTTTACAGTTAACACGTTTAGGGTATCAACATATTAATAGGGTTACTCTAGACATAGTAAATGAGTACTGTTATAATGTGTTTGGTCTTAAGGATGAGTTAAAGTATTTTGTTAAAACTGGGACTTATTCAGCTAAGTATGATTTTAGGAATGCTTTAGTAAAGGGAAAGAGTGAAGTTAGAAGTTTGGGTGAGTATTTACTTTTTATTCATTCTCAGGCTTTAGAGATGGCACATTATGATACTTCAGTTAAAAATAGACCTATAATATACGGAGTAAGTACAACTAATGAATGGGTTGTAAGAGAGTTTATAGAAGATAAGGAAGATAATTTAACTATATATCATGGACTTCCACTTCATACTGAGTATAGGGTGTTTGTTGATTTTGATAGTAAGGAAGTATTAGGTGTACATGAGTACTGGGATAAAGATAAAATGATTAGTAGTTTTATGAGTACTATAAATGGTGCGACTAATTTTATTGATGTGTTAGAAAGTAGTATTCCTAATTATGAAGAAGAGTTAAAAAGTGCTTATCAAACGCTTTTGGATGCTAAACATGATTTGTTAACTTTTAAGGGGAATTATGAAGTGTTACATAATAGATATAATGAGAATAAGAGTAAGGTGTGTGAACATTTAAAGAACATTATCAGTAAGTGTGATTTAAGTGGTCAGTGGTCAATTGATGTTATGCAAAATGGAAGTGAGTTTTATATTATAGATATGCAGGAGGCTGTGAATTCTACATATTATAAAGAGACAGTTAAAGAAGATTTAAGAAAACCTAATAGTGAGTGTTGGGTGCCTGATTTGGGTAGTAAAGAAGCTAAAAGAATGTTAAAGAAAATAAAAGCATGAATGAGTTTCATGCTCTTTGTGTTGTTGATTTAGTTATTTAGGAAGTACTAGTTTTTCTTTCGGTGTGAAGTTTTTATCAATGACATTTACTTTTTTAATTCAATTTTCCTTATTTAAATTCTATTATATCGTGGAACATAAATCTTATTTTGTCTACTTTTTTATCTGTATGATAATGTCCACAGTACCATATATTGTAGTCTAATTTTTCTTCTACTTTATCTAAGAAGTGTTCTGTAGTGTTATCTACTTTTTCTTGGTTAATAAAGCTTAAAAACATTTCTCTAGGTAGGTATTTGTATGGACATGTATGAGTTAGTACTACGTCTATATGTTTTATTTTGTCTATTATATTTAAGACTTTTTCTTTTGTTTGGTTTGATGGCTGTTCACTTTCAAACCAATTATAGTGCATTGCTAATCTATAAAATTTATCTACGCTGTAGGCACCTCCTATAACTAAGACTTTTTTATTGTTAAAGTTATATATTTCTCCATCTTTTGCAAAAAGTATGTTAGGGTATTCTTCTTCGTAATAAACTATTCCTTCATTAAATATTTTAGTTTTGTATGTTTGTATATTTTCGGGTCTTTCTTCGTGATTTCCATGTATACAGAAGAAAGTAATATTTGTTTTTTGTAGAGTTTCTTTTAATGGAATATCTTTTTTATTTAAGTAATAATTTATGCCAGCGTCACCTAAAACTATTAATGTATCTTTTTTTGTGGTTTTGTATTTTTCACAGAAAGAGTAAACTTCTGTATAGTCACCATGTTTATCACCTGTTATATAGGTCATTTTACCACGTCCTTTAATTCATTTATGATGGATATAAATTCTTCTTCAGTTTTAGCTTGACATATTTTAGTTTTAATTTCTTTAGTACCAGGTATTCCTTTTAGATACCATAGGGCATGGGTTCTGATTTCTAAAAGTGCTGTTTTTTCACTAGTGTACTTTTTAAGTAAGTTGTAGTGTTTTATTATCATGTTTATTTTTTCTATGTCTGTTGGTTTATCTATGATGCGATTATTTTCTACGTATTCTATGCATTCTTTGATAAACCAAGGGTTACCAAGAGTGGCACGACCTATCATTACTGCATCACATTTTGTTTCTTCAAGCATTCTTTTAGCGTCATATATTGTAGATATATCTCCGTTACCGATTACTGGAATACTAACACTTTCTTTAACTTGTTTTATGATGTTCCAGTCAGCACTTCCTGAGTACCCTTGACTTCTAGTTCTTGCGTGAATAGCAATTGCTGAAGCACCAGCCTCTTCTATTTTTTTTGCAACTTCTACTGCGTTAATGTGGTCGCTATCCCATCCACTTCTTATTTTTACTGTGATAGGAGTGTTTGTGTTTTTTACAACTTCGGAAACTATTTCATATATTTTATCTGGGTCTTTTAGTAGGGCACTTCCTGCTTGACTTTTTATTGCTACTTTAGGAACAGGGCAACCCATGTTTATGTCTATTATATCTGGGTGAAAGTTTTCTTCAATATATCTTGCTGCGTTTACGAAAGAAGTGGTATCACTTCCAAATATTTGAATGCTAATAGGGCGTTCGGTTTCTTCAAAGTTAATTAAGTCTATTGTTTTCTTTCCGTTATATTTAATACCCAAAGTGCTTATCATTTCAGAGTATATTAAACCAGCACCCATTTCTTTTATAATTTGTCTATAACTAATATTAGACACTCCAGCCATAGGCGCAAATACAATTCTATTACTAATTTTTACATTTTTAATATTCCATGTCATGGTTTAATTTTAACAGATTATTGGCTTTTTGTCTATAAAAGTTATTTATGGTTTTTGAAATAGAAAATACATAAGTTTAAAAGCTTATGTAAATTATTAATTTTTATTTTCTAATTTTTCTAAATCTTTAATACTTTCTAAATAATGAAGTTCAACTTCACTAGGGTTTAAGGCAATTCTTTCTTTATATTTATCATATTCTTTTTTTACGTGTTTCATTGCTTCTTCATGACTAATTTTACCAGAATTTTTTAAAATATCTTTTCTATTCATAGTTAAAAAGTAATTTAATTCTTTAACCCAGTCACTCATTGTCATAGTTCTTTGTTCAATAGCTTGTAATTCTGCATAATCTAAATACATTGAAACAATTCTGTTTAAAATGTCTAATTCTTTATCATTTAAGTAGTTTTTAGCTATTTGAGCATCTAATAATGTAGGCTCGTCTTTACTAAAATTAGTTAATCCCATAAAATCTTTATTGCCATTTGCTCTTTGTACAATAACTTCAGCAGCAGTGTGTCCATGTGCAGCCCAGTGCATTTTATTTTGAACTGTTTTAAAAAACTCTTGTGTGATTTCTGATCTAGGGTCATAATCAATAGAAGTAGCATAAATATCAAGTATTTTTCTCCAAAAGACTTTTTCAGAAGACCTAATATCACGAATTCTAGATAGTAATTCATCAAAATATATTCCACCACCAGCGCGCTTAAGTAAATCGTCGTTCATTGTAAATCCTTTAGTCATATATTCGGTTAATCTTTCGTTTGCCCATCTTCTAAAATTAGTTCCTATGTTAGACCTAACTCTAAATCCAATTGCAACGATCATATCAAGGTTATAATAATTTACATTATAATTTTTTCCATCACTTGCAGTTGTTCGGAAATTCCGAACAACTGAATTTTCATCTAATTCTCCTTCTTCAAATATATGTTTAATATGTTCAGATATATTAGATTTACTCGAATTATATAGTTTAACTAATTGTTCTTGATTTAACCAAACAGTGTTATCTTGCATTTTTACTTCAATGTTATTATTTCCATTTTTATCTTTATAAATAATTATATTTCCGTGTTCTTCCATTTTCTTTACCTCCTTTTAAAACTCTTAAATAAATTGTATCAAATTGTAGAGAAAAAGTCATTAGTTTGTCGTTTGTTTGTATAATTTTGTTGGTTATTCATAGTTATTTAAAACTTGTTATTCTGTTTTATAAATATTAGCAATTTCATTACTAGTTGTTTTACCAAGATGCTTGCAATAACTACCTTTAAGTAATTCTTACTATTCTTTTAAGAATGCTTATACACATAATGTGAATATATAAAAAAGAAGCAATTTCAATAATTACTTCTTATTAAGTTATTCGCTTTCTGTAGTATCTTCTGCTAAAGTGTATGTGCAGTTTAAGTCTTGTGTAACATTTTTAATTGTCAATATGTTTGTTGCTGTGTTAAGTTCACTTTCAACTGTTACTCCATCACACGTTAGTTTAGCTCCAGTGTATTTGTATCCTTCGTTTTTACTTAATGGGAAGGCAGCAGAACCATTGTTGTCTACTGATAAAGGCGATTTAACATTAACTAATGCTCCACCTATAACTGTTAGGCTAACTTGATGTTTGTTTTGTTTAAATTGTACTACACATTTTGTATCGTTATTTAAATTTTTTATTGAAAGTATGTTACTTACTTGGTCAAATTCTGCAACTTGATTATTAGTACAAGTAACTGTATCAAATATGTAATTTTCAAGTGGTGTTGTTTCAAATGTTACTGTATCTCCAAAGTTACCATTTTTTTTAGTTTCTTTAGCTTCTCCCATTGAAACTTGAATTTCAACTTCGTAACCTCTTAATGCAAATGGTACAGTACAAATGCTATCTTTGTTAACATTTGAAATTGTTAAGTCTTTTGTTTCTTCATTGTATACAGCGTTTACTTCGTCAGTACATTTTAAGTTATTTGTATCTATTTTGTATCCTTCAGTTGGAATTATGCTTGTTATTTTTGAGTTATTTCTTTCTATTAAGAATTTTTGTGTGTTAGTATTGTTTGGAAGTAATCCATTAGTAGTGTTTACTGTTACTTCATGGAAGTTCTTTAAGAAATATAATCTACAAGTTGTGTCTGCAGTTAATTCTGGAGTAAATGTCCATTCTTCATTGTTCCAAGAGCCAGTTACTTCATTAGTACAAGTGTATTTATCATAAGTGTATAAATCTTTTTTATCCATTACACCTTCAAATTCTGGATTTTCTACTTGAATTGTATCTTGTTTAATCATTTCGCTTACTTCTTCACCATCTAAATAGTATTTGTAAGTTACTTTAAAGTCTTTTGGGTCTTTTTTTGTATCAGAGCCATTATTTACTCCGTTTTTCTTTGCCATTAGACCAACAATTCCTCCAGCTAAACATATAGTTATTAAAAATAAAAGTATATATACAAGTGCATTTGATTTCTTTTTCATATTTTAATTCCTCCAATTTTTACTCTTCTTTTCTATTATAATTTTATTATTTTATTTGGTGTTTGTCAACTAAAGTTTTGTATAAATGGGTAAAATTCGGTAAATTAGGCAAATTTTTTGCGTATTTTCTTTTAAAAGTGACATTTTATGCTTGATTTTTTCATATGTGTTATTGTATAATTATTCTTGGTACATTTTTATAAATTATCTTTGTATGTGGATGTGGGAAGTCTTATATATAAGGATAGAAATATTAAGAAGGAGAATTTTTATGAAAACATTTATGTTAAGAAATGAAGATGTTTCTACAAAATGGTATTTAATTGATGCTGAAGGCGAGACTTTAGGTAAAGTTGCAGTTAAGGCAGCACATATCTTACGTGGAAAACATAAAGTAACTTTTACACCTCATGTTAATTGTGGGGATGCAGTTATTATAGTAAATGCTGGTAAAGTTAATTTAACTGGCGACAAATTAAATAAGAAAGTATATTATAATCATAGTGGATTTCCAGGTGGTTTAAGAGAAAGAACTGCTAAGGTTATGAAAGAGGAATATCCAGTTGAAATGGTTGAAAGAGCTGTTAAAGGAATGCTTCCTAAGAATAGACTTGGTAGACAAATGTATAAGAAGTTATTTGTTTATGAAGGAGAAAATCATAATCATGAAGCTCAAAAGCCTGAGAAGATTAGTTTATAGGAGGAATTATGGCAGATAAGAAAGTTTATACAGCTACAGGAAGAAGAAAAAGAAGTGTAGCTCAAGTTAGAATGACTAGTGGTAAAGGTAGTATTATCGTTAATGGTGTTGATGTTAATGAGTATATGCCTTATGATACTTTAGTGATGGATTTAAAGCAACCACTTGTACTTACAGGAACTGAAGGTCAATATGATATTGAAGTTACTGTTAAAGGTGGAGGTTTTAATGGACAAACTGGCGCTATTAGATTAGGTATTGCTAGAGCTTTACTTGAAGTTGATAGTGAAGGTTATAGACCTACTTTAAAGGGTGCTGGTATGGTAACTAGAGATGCTAGAATTAAAGAACGTAAGAAATATGGTCTTAAGAAAGCTAGACGTGCTCCACAATTCAGTAAGAGATAGTAATTTATTTAAGGAAGAGAATTTGTTCTACTTCCTTTTAATATACATTTAAGTATAAAAAATTTCTAAATATACAAAGTTTTTATGTTTTTGACCGAAAAAATATGCGAAAATGTAAAGTTTTTCGGTTTTGAACTGAAAAAGTGTTGTAAAAATAAAAGTTTTTATATATAATATATGTGGAAAGGGTGATATTATGATATTAAGAAATGACTATATAGAGATGATAAAACCATATATTGATGTAAAATTAGTTAAAATTTTAGCTGGAATAAGAAGATGTGGTAAGTCTACTATTTTTGATATGATAATTATGGAACTTAAAAATCGTGGTATAGATGCTGAACATATTATGTTAAAGAAATATACTAATATTGAATTTGATAGTTATACTGGTGAAGATATGTATAATGAATTAAAAGCTTTTATAAAAGATGATGGAAAATATTATTTCTTTCTTGACGAGTTACAAGAGATAGACGGATGGGAGAAAGTTGTTAATACCTTGTTTGAGGAATTTAATGTTGATATTTATGTAACTGGTAGTAATTCTAAATTAATGAGTAGTGAAATATCTTCTTATTTAAGTGGTAGATATGTTACTATACCAGTATTTACCCTTTCTTTTAAAGAGTATTTAGATTTTAAGAAGAATGATGAAAAGAGTATAAATGAACATCTTTTAGATTATATAAGGTTTGGTGGATTTCCTCTTATAGCAAATTCAAATTTAGAAAGTGACGTTGCATATAGGATAGTAGAAGATATTTATAATTCTATTGTAGTAAATGATATTACTAGAAGACATAATATCACTAATATAGATTTGTTTAATCGTACAGTTAGATTTGTTATAGAAAATGTTGGTAAAACATTCTCTGCTAATTCTATTGTTAAGTTTTTAAAATCTGAAAAACGTAGTATTAATGTTGAAACTATTTATAATTATTTAGAATGGTTAGAAGAGGCTTTTGTGATTTATAGATGTAAAAGATATGATATGCGTGGAAAGAATGTTTTAAAAACTCAAGAAAAGTTTTATTTGGCTGACCAGTCAATTAAGTATGCTTTATATGGATTTAATTCTACTGATGTTGCAAGTATTTTAGAAAATATTGTTTATTTTGAACTTGTAAGAAGAGGATACCAAGTTAATGTTGGGAAGAATGCTGAAAAGGAAATTGATTTTGTAGCAAGTTTAAGAAATGAAAAAATGTATATTCAAGTGTGCCGTGAGTTACCAGTTGATAGTAATAGAGAGGTACAAAATTTGCTTGATATAAAAGATAATTATCCTAAGTTAATTGTTACATTAGATGAACTTGCAAGTGGAAATGTGGAAGGTGTAAAAATAGTTTATTTGGCTGATTTTTTACTAGGAAGGTACTAATATGGAATATATAGATGTTGATAAGTTAGATAGGAAGAAGACTTATCTTTGGTTTGATAGTTTTGTTAATCCTACTTATGGAGTTACTAGTAGAGTGGATGTTACTAATGTTGTTAAGTATGCTAAAGAAAATAATAAGTCATTCTTTATAGTGTTTTTGTATTTGATTACAAGGAGTATGAATGAAGTTAAGGAAATGCGTATGAGGTTTGTTAATGATAAGCCTGTTATATTTGATACTATAAATCCTGCAGTGACTGTTATGACAAAGAATGAAATATTTGAGAATGTTAATTTAATTGATTATAGTGATTTTGAGAAGTTTTATAGTGAATGTAAAAAGTATATTGATTTAGCTAAAAATGAAAATGAGTTAACTAATGTTAGTTATAATGAAAGTGATAAGTGGGACTACTACTATATTACTTGTTTACCATGGATAAGAATTACGTCAGTAACACATCCTATACCTACAGATAAATCTAGTTTAAGTGTACCTAGGATATGTTGGGGTAAGTATGTTTTAGAAAATGGAAAGTACTTGATGGAGTTAAATATTACAGTAAGTCATACTTTTGTAGATGGGTATCACTTGTCTAAGGTGTTTAATATATTAGAAAGTAAAATATCTAAGTTATAGTTAATTTTTAGTTATTTAAAGTAAACTAAAACGAAAAGTTTGTGAAAAAAGTGGTAATAGTTTTACCTTTGTGATAAAATGTTTTTAGGTGATGTGAGGATGAGTACAGCAAAAGTTTTTAAAACTCTGGATGAACAAATAAATATATTAAAAGATAAGGGACTTGTTATAAATGATGAAGTTTATACTAAGGAAGTATTATTAAGAGAGAACTACTTCTTTATTATGGGGTATAGACACGTGTTTTTAAAGAAAGATGCGTCTAGGAAGTTTGTAGATGGCACTACTTTTGATGAAGTGTATAGTTTATTTGTGTTTGATAGAATGTTTAGAAATATTATATTTAAGAATATCTTGATAGTTGAGAATAACTATAAATCTATATTCAGTTATATACTAAGTAAGAATTATGGGTTTAAAGAGAAGAATTATTTAAATCCTAGTAACTTTGATAATGATAAAGAAAAAGCTAGACAAATTAATGATTTGTTAAGAAAAGTTAAAAGACAGTTTAGAGTTAATGGTAAACAACATGGTGCGACAAGTCACTATATGGATAATTATGGATATATTCCTTTATGGATAGGTGTTAAGGTTATTAGTTTTGGCTTGATTTCTGAGATGTTTAGTATTTTAAAAGAAGAAGATAAATCTAGTATTGCAAGTGTTTATAAGATAGAGCCTGAAGAGATGGAGACTTATTTACCAATACTTGCAAATTATAGAAATTTATGTGCACATGAGGATGTTACGTTTGATCATTTTACTCAGAGAATGATACCTGATACTAAATATCATAGTATTTTGAATATTAAGAAGATAGATGGGGAATATATAAATGGTAAGAATGATATATTTGCTTTGATAATTATTCTTAAGAGACTTTTAACTGATGTTGATTTTAAGATGATGATGAATGAAATTAATTATGAGTTAGATAGACTTAGTGGTAAACTTAATTCTATTAAGATAGATGATGTAATAGAAAAGATGGGATTTCCAGGAAATTATAAGGATATAATGTATTTAGATTAAGGAAGGTGTAAATATGAGAAAGTTTATAAGTTATGTTGTTACTATAATTATAGGCTTGTTAATTGGGGTAGGTTCTGTTATAGGAGCGATGTATTTGTTTCCTAATAATAGTGTAGTTAAAACAATTAGTGAAAAGAATGTTACTGTTACAGATACTGGTATAGCAGAGAGTGTTGATAAGGTTAAAGACTCAGTTGTTGTAATTGAAACTTATCAAAAGAATACTTTAGCTGGTACTGGTACTGGGTTTGTATATGATAGTGATGATGAGTATGGGTATATTATGACTAATCATCATGTTATAGAAGGAGCTGAAACTATTAATATCACTTTTAGTGATGATAGTGAGACTACAGCTAAGGTTGTAGGAAGTGATGAGTATGCAGATATAGCAGTTTTAAAGGTTGATAAAAGTTCTATTAAGAGTGTTGCAACTATTGGTAAGTCTAGTGATGTTAAAGTAGGAGATACTGTATTTACTATAGGTAGTCCAATGGGAAAAGATTATAGAGGTACTGTTACTAGAGGTATTTTAAGTGGTAAAGATAGAATGGTTAGTGTAAGTATAAGTGGTTCTAGTGCTGACTGGATCATGAATGTTATGCAAACAGATGCTGCGATTAACCCAGGGAACAGTGGTGGACCTTTATGTAATGCTAATGGTGAAGTAATAGGTATTAATAGTATGAAGATAGTACAAACTACTATTGAAGGTATTGGGTTTGCTATTCCAATTGAAGATGCAGTTAATTATGCAAATAGTTTGAGAGAAGATGGGAAGATTAGTAGACCTTATATAGGGGTAAGTATGTTAAATGCTAGTAGTACTATGCAACTTGCTTATGCTGGTATTAGACTTGATAAGGATATTACTGAGGGTGTAGTTGTAGTTGATGTTGAAAAGAATAGTGCAGGAAGTAAAGCTGGACTACAAAGTGAAGATGTAATTATTAAAGTAGGAGATAATAAAGTTAGTGATGTAGCTGAGTTTAGATATCAATTATATAGTCATAAAGTAGGAGAGACAATTAGTATAACTGTTATTAGAAATGGTAAGACAGTTGATTTGAAGGTAAAACTAGGAAGTAAGTAGTCCTAGTTTTTTCTTTTGTTATTTGTTATAATGTAGTTAGAAAATGTGTGGTTGAGGTGAGCAAATATATGAGTAAATGGTATGGAATGGATGAAAATAATAATGTAATTAGTGAAACTATAATTAATGAAGACAATACTGTTACAAAGTATGAATTTGAAAATGATAAGTTTATAGGAATTCATTTTAATTCTTTAAGAAATTATTATGATAATAAATGTGATTATAAATTTCAAGATGATGATAAATCTAAAGAGTTACTTGAAATGAGAGAAGAAGATTATACTTTTTATTATAATCCTAGAAATGATTTACCTTATAGATTTAAAATGTATTTTAAAGATGGTACTACCGAATTAGGTGATGCAAAATCTAAAGATGCTGAAGGGCTGTATTTTGATTTTGATGGACTTATGGACTGGGATAATTATTATAAATTGTATGAAATGAATTTAAGTACTATAGAGGTGTTAGAACTTGCTTTTGAACTTTATAAGAAAGTTTATAAAAAAGAATATTATAGAATAGAAATAATAAATGATAAGACTAGTGAAGTTGTTGATTATATAGAAAAGAATTAGAAAGTTGACATACTATTAATTATGTAGTAAGATACAATTAATATTTTAAGCAATAAGTATGGAAATTAAAAATTACATTATGTCTTAAAAATAATTATTTAATTTATATAATCAAAAGTAGGAGGAGTTATGATAGATGAGTATTTAAAAGAATTTTGCAAAAATGGAAAGGTAAATGTAATTGACATTGGATGTTCTGGAGATAGTGTAAGAGAAGTTACTAGAAATGATGGTATTTATTATATAAAGTCATCTACTTTCGGAAAGTTAGATAAAGAATATTTTATAAATAATTATTTAAAAGGTAAATTGCCTGTACCAGAAGTGGTGTTTTATGCAAGTGATTATAGTAAAAGCATTATGATTACAAAAAAATTAAAAGGTGATATGATTTGCTGTGACGAAATTTTTGATGATATGAAATTTGTAATTGAACTTTCAGCTATGGCTATCAAAATGTTACAAAATACAAATGTTGATAACTTAATTATAAATAATAATTTAAGTAAAAAGTTGGCACTTGCTAAATATAATATCGATAATGATTTGGTAAATTCTTCAGATATGACAGAAGAAAATCAAAAGAAATTTGGAAGTGTAACAAATTTGTATGAATATTTAATAAATAATAAAGTTTCAGAAGATAATTTGTGTTTTTCTCATGGCGATTTAAGCTTACCTAATATGTTTTATAAAAATGGCGAAATAACTGGATTTCTAGATTTAGGTGATGCAGGTATAGCTGATATGTGGTATGATATTGCTATTCTTGTGAAATCACTTAGAAGAAATTATGAGACAATAGAGGCTGAAAGATATTTGTATAAATGTTTAAATATTGAACCTGATTACGAAAAGATAGAGTATTATATCTTGCTTACTGAGTTATTTTTGTAGAAACGTATTAATTGTTTCAACATTAATACTACTTACGAAGAAATATATAAAGCAATAGTTGTGATAGATATTTATATAAACCAGAATAATCATGGTTAACGTTGGAATTAAAAAGGAAAAAATTTGAAAAGTTAATTTTTTCCTTTTTAATTTTTTTATATAATAGGAAAGTTCTCCAACAATTAGAAAACACAGAATGTGCTAAATTAGGTACA
>CAVITD010000064.1:0-3707 GCA_963645645.1 uncultured Eubacteriales bacterium | reverse complement strand
TCATTGAAAAATAGAGAAAAAACAGGTGGTAGTGTATGAAACTATTCACACTACCGTAGAATTAACAGAAGAAGAATATGGAAGATTAACAGAAGATGAAAAAAGATTATACAGGAGAAGGCAAACAAGAGACGGCAATAAAATTTTGTACAAAATCGCGAGAGAAAAAGGTGTGAAAAACTTTGATAAGTTTACTAATGCTGGTTACAAAGGATTATATAATGGAGAAACAGCAAATGATATTGCAAAACGAAAAGGTTTAAGATATAGAGAAGATATACTAGATAATATGGGTAGTGTTGAGTTAGGCGCTAATATATTTAGAATAACTCAAACAGAAGCATTACTGGAAAAACAAGAAGAACCAAACGAAATAATCGCCACAAATACTCATTATAAAGTGGGAAAAACAGTTAGAAAAGCAATTGAAGATTTAGGCGGAACAATGCCCGAAGATTTACCTACACCAGATAAAAGTTTAAAGGAATTAGAAAGAGAAAAAAACAAAGTATGTGAAGAATCTTATATAGGTGGTTTATATGAAATAAGAATAGAAAGATGATGAACTTATGTAGCAACTTGTTGCACAAGTTCATACAAAGTTATATTTAAAAAAATGAAGTATGTGAAGAAGTACAAGTAAATATCTTATATGAGATAAAATGATAATTAAATTATAAAAGAAGGAGTGAAGAAAAATGAATTTAAAAGATTTATATATTAATTATTTTGTAAGCAAAGGACATAAGCAAATACCAAGTGCCCCAGTAGTGCCTGAAAATGACCCAAGTGTACTGTTTAACACTGCAGGTATGCAACCATTAATACCTTATTTAATGGGACAACCACATCCATATGGAACAAGACTAGTTGACTATCAAAAATGTGTTAGAACTAATGATTTAGATGCAATTGGAGATACAACACATCATACATTCTTTGAAATGTTAGGTAACTGGAGTTTAGGAGATTACTTTAAAGACGAAAGCATTAGTTATAGTTTTGAGTTTTTAACTAAAGTATTAAATATACCTATTGAAAGACTAGCTGTAACAGTTTACGCAGGAGACAAAAATATTCCATTTGACGAAGTAAGTCATAATAAGTGGCTTAGTTTAGGAATTCCTGAAAAAAGAATTGCAAGAACTGTAGAAGACAATTTCTGGATAGCTGGTACAACTGGTCCATGTGGAGCAGATACAGAAATATTCTATTTTAGAAGTAATGACGAAATACCTGAGGTGTTTGACCCAGAAGATGATAGATGGGTAGAAATATGGAATAATGTCTTTATGGAATTTTATAAAGATGAAAATGGTAATGTTACTGAACTACCTAAAAAGAATGTTGATACTGGAATGGGTTATGAAAGAGCAACTGCTGTTTTAGAAGAAGTGCTTGACAATTACACTTCAAGTGTATGGAAAGATGTAATAGATTTAATTTGTGATATAGCTAAAAAGCCTTACATAGGAAACGAAGAAAGTATGAGAATTATAGCAGACCATATTCGTACTGCTGTGTTTATAAGTGCTGACCCTGCTAGTATTAAACCAAGTAATACTGATCAAGGTTACATTTTAAGAAGACTTATAAGACGTGCTATACGTCATGCTAAAAAACTAGATATAGATATAAGTAGTGACTGGGAACAAAGGATAGCGAAACTTATAATTAGTAAATATAAAAAGTATTATAGTGAACTAACAGAAAACGAAAGTGTTGTATTAGAAGTACTAAAAAGTGAAAAAGAAAAATTTAATAGAACTCTAGAAAAAGGGTTAAGAGAATTTAATAAAGTAAGTAATAAAGATATAGACGCTGAAACAGCTTTCCATTTATATGATACATACGGTTTTCCAATTGAACTAACAGAAGAACTAGCGCGTGATGCAAAAATCAAAGTGGATACTATAGGCTTTAAAGAAAGATTTAAAAAACATCAAGAATTATCTAGAACTGCAAGTGCTGGTAAATTTAAAGGAGGACTTGCTGGAAACTCAGAAATTGAAACAAAATATCATACTGCAACACACCTACTTAATGCTGCATTAAAAGTAGTAGTTGACAAAGATGTTCATCAAAAAGGTAGTAACATAACTGACGAGAGAATGCGTTTTGATTTCTCTTGCGATCACAAATTAACTGATGAAGAAAAACAAAAAACTGAAGACTTAGTAAATGAGTGGATTAAACAAGGTTTAGATGTAACTGTAAAAGAAATGAGTAAGTCTGACGCGATTAATTCAGGTGCTGAATGTATGTTTATAGAAAAATACCCAGATGTTGTTACAGTTTATAGTATAGGAGATGTATCTAAAGAATTGTGTGGTGGACCACACGTTAAAAACACAAGTGAATTAGGACACTTCAAAATAACTAAAGAAGAAGCATCTAGTGCTGGTGTAAGAAGAATAAAGGCTGTGCTTACAAATGAATAGTATATTTGATTTAACACTTGAAGAACTTGAGAGTATTTTAGTGGAAAATGGCTTTAAAAAATTTAATGCTACTCAAGTTTTTGAAGGAATATATAAAAAAAGAGTTACATCTTTTGACGAAATAACTAATATCAGTAAAGAACTAAAGGCATTTTTAAATAATAACTATGAAATAAAATATTTAAATGTTTTAGAACAGTTAAAAAGTATAGACACAAATAAGTACCTACTTGAAGTAAAAGACTCTAGTATTGAAGTAGTACTTATGAAACACAACTATGGAAACAGTATATGTATAAGTACACAAATTGGCTGCAACATGGCTTGTGCTTTTTGTGAAAGTGGTAAACTAAAAAAAGTAAGAAACCTATCCACTTCTGAAATTATATTAGAAGTTTTAACTATAGAAAAACTAGAAAACATTAAAGTAGATAACATAGTTGTAATGGGAATAGGCGAGCCATTTGATAACTTTACAAACTTAGTAAGGGCTATTAAAATATTAAACTGTCCTAAAGGAATTGATTTAGGTTCTAGAAGAATTTCAGTGAGTACTTGTGGTATAGTACCAAAAATTAAAGAGTTTGCTGATTTAGATACTCAAGTTAATTTAGCAATAAGTTTGCACGCTCCAAACCAAACAATTAGAGAAAAACTAATGCCTATTAGTAAAGTATATAAAATGGAAGAGTTAATGTCTAGTATAGATTACTACATTTCTAAAACTAATAGAAAAGTAACGATGGAATATATATTACTAGAAGGAATTAATGATACTGTAGAAAATGCTAAGGAGCTAGCAAGTCTTTTAAAAGGAAAACTAGTTTATGTAAACTTAATACCTTATAATAGTACAAGTAGTAATTTTAAAAGAAGTTCTAAAGAAAAGATAAATGCTTTTTATGACGAACTAGTAAAAAACAAAATCAATGTACAAATGAGAAGAGAGATGGGTAAAGGTATAAAAGGTGCTTGTGGACAATTAAAGGCAAGTCATGAAGCTAATCTTTAAGGAGGATATAATGTTTAAAGAAAGCAAACACATTAATAATTGTGTAAACAAAATTAAAAATAACATAGAGTTAAATAAAATTAATGAAAAATCAAAAATTGATAGAACAGAAACTTGTTTTTATGGAAGTAGCAGATTAACAGAAAAAGAATACTTAGAAAACTCTGAAAGAGCAAAAAAATTATCAAAAAAGTGGTTTTAAGTGTAAATAAAAAGAACAATAAAAATCAAAAATTGTTCTTTTTTTCATTTGT
>CAVITD010000063.1:7454-11725 GCA_963645645.1 uncultured Eubacteriales bacterium | reverse complement strand
TTTATAGCATATTTTTCGTGTACTCAAAATATACTATAAAATACTAAACATTATAGCACATTAAGAAAAAATAATATAGTCCCATGTTTTACATGATCTTTTTAACTAAGGAATGATTTTCTTCGTCATAGTCTATAGTAACTGAAGTGTCAAATAGTAAGTCTTTTAAGGAAGAAGTTATTTCTTCATTAGTTTTTAGTGTTAAAGCATAGTTTGTTTTGTATCTTTTTAAGTATATTATTCTATCACTTGGATTAGGAAAAAGTATTTCTAAAAGAAGGTTAAGTCTTTCTAATTCGTCTTTTGTAGAACTTAACTTTGATGCTTTTTCTTTTATTTCATTTGTTTTATCCATTTGAACTAGTTCATGACTCATTTCAATAAGTCTTGCAAAGAGTTTTATGTTTGCTAAAAGTTCAGTAAATTCTATTTCTCCATTAGGCATTCTAAATTCAATTGTATTTTTGTTAACATTACCAACGTTTTTGAAGTTTAAGCCTTTATATCTATCTTTATTTATTTCGTTAAAGACATCTGTTATTTCGCTGTTATAGTGTTCTTTATCAAATAGTCCTTCGTCTATTGCTTTTAAATAAACTTCCTTACTTTTCATTGCATATTCATTAACACTACTTCTTTTAATTGTGCCTTCCTTGTCTGTGATGTAATAAAGTATGTTTTCAACATTGCTATAAAGATAGAGTAACATATAGTAGTCCATTTTATTTGTTAAATATTTTGCGCCTATATGTATGTGACCACCACAACTTTGGTCTGTATAAAAGTTACATTTTTTTAATAGTTCGCATACTTGATATAGTTTATTCATATCAGATAAGCTATAATGTAATATTGGACTTACTATTTCAAAGCCACTTTTTACTGATGCATCCCTTTTTATTTTAAAGTCATTATATACTACTTTAAATTTATTAAAGTTTTTTATTTCTTTATTGCAAGCTTCAAGTTCTACACCTATTGTGATATTACTATTTATTTTAGTGCTTTCATATATTTTTTTTACAAAATCGTTACATGGCAAAGTTGTTTCATTTGATATTAAGAATTCCATTAAGTTTCTATCATCTAACATACATATTAAAGTTTTCTTTAAGTCGTTATCTTTTACTTTGCTAATTAAGTTTAATTTAAACTCTAAACTATCTACTTCTATAAATTTTTTCAATATTAAATCAGTGTCTTCTATTCTTGCTAAAATGGTTGAACGGCAAGAGGATAAATAAGGTTCATTAACATATTTTTTTAGGATATTTTTGTCTTGTATGAAAAGTATAATACTTTTCTTGTCTTTGTCATTAAAGTCTTTTAAGAAGTAAGATTTCGCAGTGTCACTTAATACTATTTTTACATAGTCTACACTATGCTTTGAGTATCTGATTTTATTTAAGTAAAATTTAATTTTAAGTTTTTCGTTTTTAATAAGTAAAAAAGCTTGTTCTAAATAGTAATGATGCATTGTATCATAAATAGAACACAAGTATTCATATTTGATGTCATCACTTTTTATTAGTTCCATTACTTTTTTTAAATCAAATTCATTAACTTTAGGATTTACTTTTATAATTTCCTTTATATTTTTAAATATTGTTTCATGGTTTTTGGTTATGTAAGATGCTATATTTTCATATGATGTATAAAATAAATATTTTGTTTTTTCTTCTTTTTTTAGGTATCTAAAAAAACCATCTTTGTCATACATATATTTTAAATTTTTAAATATTTTAACTATTTTATCTTGTCTTGTTTCACAGTCAGTTAGGTCTATACCTTTATATTTTTTTAAATTATCAATACTACCAATTATCATATTACACCTATAATACTTTCTTTGTTAATGTGTGAGTTTCTTCATCATAACCTATGGCTACTTCTTCTTGTTTTGTAATTTTTGATTTTAAGTCTTCTAAAAGTTTTCTTTGAGTTGTTCTTTCTAACTCAATATTTTTATAGTATCTTTCTTTATATAACGCTTTTTCTTCTTCGCTTGTGAAAAGTAAATCCATTAAAATATTTAATTTTTCTTTTTCAGATTTAACACTTGCAAGTTTATAAAAATTTTCATTTTGAGTAGTTACTAATTCATGACTTACTTCAATAAGTCTAGCAAAAAGTTTTATGTTTAGAATTAGCTCATTAAAGTCAATTTCGCCATTAGGCATTCTAAATTCTATTGTGTTTTTATAGTAACTTCCTAAGTTTTTAAAGTTTAAGCCTTTATATCTATCTTTGTTTATCTCGTTTAGTATAACATTCATTTCTTCTTCGTAGTGTTCAGTGTTAAATAGTCCATTATCTATTGCTTTAATGTAATCATTTTTTGTTTTCATAGCATATCTGTTAACACTTGGACGTTTTAATGTATTTTTTCTGTCACATATATAATATAAAATATTTTCACTATTAGCGTATAAATATAAAAGCATATAAAAGTCTTCTTTTCTAGTAAAATATGATGCACCTATATGTATGTGACCGCCGCAGCTTTTGTCTGTGTAAAAATCGTTTTCTTTTAGTAAGTTACATACACTTTTTAGTGTTCTCATGTCTTCTAAAGTAAAATGTAAAACTGGGCTAACTATTTCAAAACCACTTTTTACTGAAGAGTCACTTTTAATGGTGTAATCGTTAAATAAGTTATGTACTCCATTAAAATTATCAATTTCTTTATTAGAACACTCTAGTTCTACGCCTATTGTGATATCAGAATTTATTTTAGTTTCTAGTAATTCACTAGTTTGTAAGTCAACTTTATAGTTTGCTGACGTAATGTTACTTAGTAGGAATTTTTTTAAGCCAGTATTATCTAATGAATTAACTAAACTTATTTTTAAGTCATCATCATTTAATAAATTAATTAAGTTTAATCTAAATTTTAAAACATTTATTTCTTTAAATTTCTTTTTAATGTATTCAGTATCTTCAGTACTTGCAACTAGTTTACTTCTATAGTTAGAATATAATGGAAGTTCAGCATATTTTTTTATTAGTTCTTTATCGTTAAAAGATAGTATTACTTCTACTTTGTAACTATTTTTATCAAGTTTATCTATATATAATTCTTTAAATTCGTCAGGCATTTGTTTAATTACTTTAAGTTTTGAATATTGATTATCTATAAAGCTATCTAATGCTAATATTTTATAATTATCGTCTAACATTTTACAAATAATTTCAGATTTATAGTAGTTTCCAACATAGTTATTAATTATTTCTAGATATTCAAATTTTTCTTTGTCAGTAGAAAGTCTTGTTCCAATATATTCTAGTATTGACTCTTCCATAACTTCTATCTTTAATTTAATAATACTAATTCTTTCTTCATCAGGAAGAGTTGACAAGAGTTCTTCTATATCTTTTGCATGAGCATATTCTAAATACTTTATTTTTTCTTCTTTTGTTAGATTTTCAAATATAAAACTAAATACATATTTCTTTTCTTTGATAAATCTTTCTATCTTTTCTTCCCTTGTAGTTGCGCCAGTTAAGTCTACTTCGTATCTAGCTGCATATTTCTCAAAAAAGTCCATAATAAAAATTCCCCCTTAATTAAGACAATTATACCATATTTGGTACATTAAGTCAAATTGGAGGAATGTTTAATTATAAGCCAAATCTTTTATTAAAGCTATCTATCATATTGGTACTATGTTCATTTTTTAAAGTTAAAGTTTTCTCTTCTTCTTTTGAAATTACTATATCAAAGTTTTCTTTAGGCAAATTCATTTCGTATCTAATGGACTCACTTTCAAGTGTATTTTTAGGTATATTATAAGTGGTTTCGCCGACAATGATATCTTTATAACCAAAATATACTTGTTTAATATTAACTTCACTAATCATACCCTTTTCAAATTTAAAAACTACATCTAGCGCGGTAGGAAAATCTGTATTAATATCAGATAAAGTTGGCACTAAAACGGAGAAAGTATTATCTTTATTATTCTGTACAGCATATTTATGTAAATGTCCAAAGAAATGTATACAAGACTCTTCAGTAAAATATGTACCATTACTCATGTGATGATGTAAAGAAACTTTATCATTTTTTAAATTTAACAGCAAATTATTAGCACCGACTAAATAAATATCATGTCTATAATTACTAATAACTTCACTCATGTTGATATTATCAATAAACAATATAGAATGGTCATGGTCTCCCATAACACCAAAAGTATTAATGTTTTTATCAAAAGGATAATCTTTTATAAAATGGTTTATTTGTTCGAAGCTTTCCATTAGCTGAGCAC
>CAVITD010000063.1:0-7444 GCA_963645645.1 uncultured Eubacteriales bacterium | reverse complement strand
GTAAGCTCCATCTAAAAAGTCGCCAGTACAAAATATATTATGAATGCCATTATTAACTGCATATTCATATAGCCTGTTTACTAAGTCAAGTCTTTCTAATGAATTACCAAAATGTAGGTCACTAGTTACTAAAACTCTAAAACTAGTTTCATTATATTCTGTAAAAATTGGTAGATATTTATTATTGTAATAATGATTAAAATAACCTAGACCATCAACTGGTTTATAAGTTAATACACCATTAGAATAAAACTTTCTTTCAAAAAAGAAACCTTTATTTTTTAACATAGTTAAATAATTATATAATTGTCTATTACTAATTCCAAGTATATTAGCTATTTCATTAGCGCTTTTCTTTTCTGTTATTAAACTTAAAAGTAATTTTGTTTTATCATTTAATTCATTCATACTATAACCCCCATTAATCGGTGATATATAATACCATATTTGGTACAAATAGTCAACAAGAAAAATAAATTGGTTTGTGGAATTGAATAATTGGTAATTTTGTGGTATAAGTATATTATATGGAGGACGATATGGAAGATTATACAAAAGTAGATGTTTTAAAATACGTTAAGGAAGGACTATTAAATGGAAGTTTAGTTCCTATAAAAGCAATGAAATTTGCTAGAATTATTGCAAGACAAGGAGTAGCTGGAGAAGAAGTTATTTCTTGGAGTGTTGATAAAGATTTAAATGAAGTTAAAGAAAAAGTTAATGTTGTTCAAATAGACCCTGAGACAAACGAGCCTGGGTTTGTTGTAACTAAAGCTAGTGAAAACAAAGACGTTATAGTTGATAATAACGGTCACTTGAATGAATGGATAATTGACTATAAAACTTTTAAAAAGAAATATGAAGTAGACCCAGATAATCCAAATTTATTTAGGCCAGTTGGTGGAATTCAAACCTTCGTTCAAATTAATGATAATATCATTCTTAATCAATGGGGAAGTGATATGAAAATTGCTAAAGGTGGATATATAAATATTACTAACTTAGAGGATATCTATGGAATTAGTGAAAGAGACTTTCTTGATACATATAAAAATATTTATGAAATGGAAGAAGAAATTGGTTCTAGAACACATTAAAAGGTTAAAACATTGTAATTTTAACCTTTTATTTTTTAAGTAAGTCTTCTAAACTTATTGGTGTGTAGTTTATTTGTTCAACACTTACATTTATGTGTTTATATCTATCAAAGGTGTCATCTAACTCTTTGTTATGAATGTGTCCGTGAATATTAGTGTAACCTAAAGGTATCATTTTATCGTCTAATGGTTTATGTGAAAGTATTAGTTTATATTCTTCTAACTTAGTTAAGTTAGGTAATACAGTTAACCCACATGAGTTATAAAAACTTGTACTTCTTGTATCATGATTACCTTTAATTAAGAATATTTTTCCATTTAGTTTATCCACTAGTGGTTTTAGTAAGCTACTGTTTCTAGTAAAATCTCCTAAATGATAGACTATACTACCTTCGTCTACTGTTTTATTCCAGTTATCAACTAGACATTTTTCCATCTCGTCTACATTTTTAAAGGGTCTACTGGTATACTTTATTATATTAGTATGGTCAAAGTGAGTATCACTTATAAAGTATATGTTTTTCATAGTGATTTACCTTTCAAACTTTCCAAATAATTTACTACTATCTGCTGATTATTATAAATGAAATTATAAAAATCAACCAAATACACTTCAGCATGAAAGGTAGTTTTTCCTAAGTATATATCGTCAAAAGTAATCTTTGTGTCGCCTATTTTTTTGCTTAACTCAATTTTATAATTTCCATGAGCGATGGAATTTCTTATGCCTGTTATGATAGCTTTATTTTCAAAGTATTTTTTATTATTATTAAAATAATCAACTTCCTTTTTTAAAGTATTTTTTTCATTTATAGTTTTTCTATATTTTTTCTTCTTCGTACTTCTCTTTACTTACTTTAATAACCATATTATCTAATTGTTCTTTTCTCTTTACTATAGTAATTTTCTTCTTTTCAATAAACTTAACTAGAGAATTATATGCACTTTGTTTTTCTTTAATATTACCTACACTCATAGTGTAATTGCAACCATTAAATATAGATAAATCCAATAAATCAAATCTTAATTTATCAGCAGGTATAAACAAATTATTTACATTGTCAAACATATCAGTTAATCCATACATAAATAAACTATTAAACATAGTAATAAGAGAAGACAAAACTGTATCTCTATCAATAGCCATATCGTAATAATTGTTTACAATATAATCTTTTAATACATTAATATCATAGCTTTTAGTTTTTTTAATTGAGTCTATTATAACTAAATTATTAAGGGAAGAAGCAATAATTATGCTTTTATCATCAGATAAATTCTTTGAAATGTTGTCTGTTATATATTTAGTCATTTCAAAATATGAAGTTTCATCTTTAGTCATTTGTAATATGTTGTTTGCTAATTTAGATGAATCTATGTTAACATCATTTAAATTGTATGTTAATAATATATTTGGATGATTTTTCTGATAGTTTTTAAATTCTTTAAAGTTGTCTTTGTTTACAAAATTGTCAACTATATCATTAATTTCCATTTTATCATCTGTAGTTATTTTGTAGCCATTTATTCCTTCAATAGTTGCATTTAAAACTTTATGAGATTTAATATATTTTTCTACTTGCTCAATATTTTTAAATGGTTCTTTTCTATTACTTACTATGTGTTTTGTGAATACTAATCTAGTTTCAAATTTATTAGACTTATTTTGGAAAATTGTATTATGTAATGATTCATAAACTAACTTATTTATTTTGCTAATTTCAAAAGTTAAGTAATTATTTCCATCAATAATAGTTACTTTATTCTTGTTTATTGTATATTCTCCATGTGCAAGTTTATTTCTTATTTTGAAAATAGTTTTAGGGCCATCAGCTACCTCTTTGTTGTTATAATAATATATACCATTTTTATAGTCAAATAATTTTATTAATGATTTGTTAAGTTCATCATCTAATATGTTAGATAAAACAATATTATTTGGATATGCTGTTATTAAAGTTTCATTTACAGTAAATAGAATATTAGAAGAGAATAATAATGAAACTGTGTCTAATAATTCATCATCTAATATATAATCTTTTATATTGTCTTGAGAAAAACCGTATATTGTGTTTAATAAAAAACTTGTATATACTAAACTAGAGCAATACATTGTATTAATAGTTTCTACTTTATCATCAATCACAATATTACCTCACTTTCTTATTTGATAGAACTGAATTTATATAATCAGTTACTACTTGTTCACTATTTGCAAGTATTTTTAAGAAGTCGCTTATTTTAACTGAGCAAGAAAACGTTGTAGTTTCTTCGTAAATGTCTTTAAAATAAATTTTACTTGTTTCAAAGTTTTCAGTAAGACTGAATGTATAGTTACCGTGTGCAATGGAGTTTCTTAAACCTGTTACAATAGCTTTATTTATAAAGTATAAAGGATTATCTTTATAAATGTTTAACTTTATATTATAACTATTTACTTCTTCATTAAAAGAAGATACAACTTCTAAACTTTTATTTATTTTTGCAGTCATTAATTCTACTTTATCAGTTAAACCTTTCTGTTTTAAATTCATTATTTGTTCTTCACTTTTTCTAATACTTTTATTTATTTCTTCTATTTTTTTAATTTTTGCAGTACGAGTTTCTAAGATACCTTTTAGTTCTTTTTCCATTGGGTCTAGCACTTCAACATCTAGTAAAGTAAAATCTAATAAACTAAAATCTAGTCCAGTTATTATTCCATCATTATATATGTTTTTACTTTCGTATATGTCGTCTAGTGCATAACTAAATAAAGCATTGAACACAGAAATTAAGCTTGAAGATAATTCTTCTGTGCCAAACTGTACTGATGGGGTTAACCTGTTAAAATATTTTTGTAAAGCTGTAAAATTTATGCTGTTAGTTTTCTTTATTGCTTTTAAATGTATGATATTGTTTTGGTTACTTATTAAATGAGAGTTTTTAGGTTGTCCATTTAGTATTTTAGTCATTTTATCTTCTAGGGCGTAAATTTCACTATAATATAAAGTATTTGGTTTTACCATTGATAGAAAAGAAGTAGCAAAGTCTTCAAAGCCAAAGTCTTTTATTTTATGCATTTCATAAGTTACTTTATATTCAGGGTTTAGTTGTTCAGATAAAATATCAAATACTTGTGTAGTGTGATATTTATTAAAAACATTCATTGCATCATCTAATATGTTTCTTGCAACTACATCCATTTTGCACCCACTTTTTGTTTCTAAAGTAACTTTTAATTCTTTCATGTTAGACATTATTCTAATTAGTTCTTTTTTATTAGTAACAGGATTTTTTCTTTTTGTATCTACTTTATCATTTATAAGTAAGCGTCTAGTGTAAGTACTTCCATTTACTGGCTCGTTAAATTTTACTAAAGCAACGTATACAAAGTTAGCTAAGTCTTCTATTCTCAACATTACATTTTCATTATCTACATTGAGTATAATTCTACCATGAGTTAAGTCTAGTGTGAAATTACCATGGGCAATTTTGTTTCTAATAAGTTGGACTACACTAGGAGCATCTTTTACTAAGTAATTATTTATTAAGTAACCTTTATCTGTTTTAGTTGAAATAAGACCGACTGATTTTTCTAATTCGTCTACTAGTAATTTTGACTCATAAACTAAGTTACCTTTGTTTTCTATAATACCTTCTTTTACAGATAATAATATACTTGTGATAAAGCCTATTAAAGCAGCATTAATATTTTCTTTTTCTAACATAGCAGTAATATTTTTATTATTTTGGTTGTGAAACTTATCAAGCAAGTATAGTGTATACATTTGAGTACCTTTATAATAATCTAAAACAGTTTTACATTTTTCATATTCAAAATCAGTCATGATAACTCCTTTGTTAATATTATAAATCAAAATGTAAAAATAATCTAGTTATATTTCTGGTGGTTCTACAAATGATATGTCTTTAAATCTAAAGTATACTAAACATAATGCACCAACTACAAAGAAGATACTACCAAATAGTCTTATTCTAATCATGTTTTTATCTTTTTCATTGGCTTCATTAAATAGTTCGTAGTTTCTTTTTAGGTAATATAAATATATAAGCAAGGCAATTACGATGGTTATCTTAAATATACCAGAGCCTTTTTTGTGGTAAGTAGTATCTTTAGTAAGCAAAAACTTTTCTTCATAGTTAGTACCAATTATACCCATTATTGATATTATTATGAAAACGATGTAAATTATTTTTTCTATATCTAAGTTTACTAGCTCACTATTTCTCATATTAAAGTATATAGAAAAAACTTCTAAATAGAAGTTTAATCAAATTTAACTGTTTTATCCCAAGTTAAGAATTTTGGTTCGTATTTTTCTTTGTTCTTACTTAGGCAAGCATAATGTATTAACCAAAAAGCATCATCAGATTTATGTACACTTGCTAAGTAAAAATATTTTTTTCCATTTAATTCTTTTTCGTAAGTAAAGTATGTAGTATCATCTTTTGTAATTATTTCACTATTTAGTTTATTGCTTTCTATTACTTTTTTAGCATAGTCGGTTTCTGTACTATCTTTAGTAATATCACTTTTACTTAAATCTTCAAAAGTTTCTTTTAATGCACTGAATTCTATATCTAAACCTTGTAAGTATAATGTTTGACCTTCTAGTTCTTGTTCTTTTAGTCCTTCTTCTAAAGTTACCTTTATACCTTTTAAATCATAATCTTTATCTGGAACATTGAATTCACATCCTGCTAGAAAGAATGAAATTACTAATGCCACTATTCCTAAAAATAACCTATTTTTCATGTTATCACTTCCGTACCTTATAAGAATATCATAAAATTACAGAAATTTCTATAGAACAAAGTTTTTGTATTACAATGGTTTTATCGCTAAAGTATTTAAATATTTTAATCTACCATCACATATGGATCAGATTCTGTTCCTGAACCTTGAACATAAACATCAGCTGATAGAGCCATTACAGGACTGTAAGCATACGCATACTTCACACTGACACTATCGTCAACAAAGCCACTGTACAAATAAAACCCATAGGAAGAATCAGACGTATTCGGGTTTATAAACCAATGTCTAGTTAAACTTTTATCGTATAGCCAGTTAGAATTATAACAAGAATTTGAGCCACTGCCATTGTAAGAATATAATTTAATTGTTCTAGAACAACCCGAAGATAAAGTTCCATATCCATAATCACTTATATACATCAAACCAACAGTTCCTGTTATGTAAGATGCTCTTTCACTGGAAAAGATTGAATCAGCAGTTGCTTTCGAAGACTTCATACCTCCTATATATATTTTAAAGTTAACTGTGTTTTTATAATTACTTGTTGTATAACTTGCTAATGTTGTATTCTTCATAGTTGAATTTGCAAATACATTACTACCATTAGAGTCAAATGCTGCAGTTGGATAACTACCTTGCGCATAATGTCTTCTAACTCTTATAACATTTCCGCCACTTGTACCCTCTGCAAATAATCCTATTATTCTCCATAACTCATTTGACCCATTTTTAACCATGTAAATATAATTATTAGGATTTGCTCCTTCATATCTATAACCATTTTCATTTACTCCATTCGATTGTATTATACTAGCAAGTGATGTTCCGCTTGTCTTAAGTGTTATTGTGCATGATTTAGCTGAAGTTATATTACTTATTATATAAGTTGAACCACTAAGTGTTCCACCACAACTATTACTACTAAGGGTAAGAGAATAGCCACTATATGCAGATATTGTAAATACTGCACTATTGCCATGATTAACATTTTTTGTTCCCCCACCAGATCCACCAGTAACAGATAGTGTTACACTATAACTATTTATTGTTGCACTAAGTGTTTTACTTACTGCACTTGTTCCCATAGTTCCACTACAAGGGTTACTGTATGTACAACTATTCATTGTATATCCTGTACTTGCTACTCCATAGTAGTAATATGTACTTCCATAGTTAACACTTAATGTTTGTGTAGATGTTGCTGATGTATAACTACTTGCTCCGTTTATCTTATAGTATATTGTTCCTACTCCTGTACCTTTGGATAAAGTTAAAGTATATTTATTTAATGTTGCACTAAGTGTTTTACTTACTGCACTTGTTCCCATAGTTTCACTACAAGGACTACTTGATGTACATGAACTCATTGTGTAACCAGTACTTGCTACTCCATAGTAGTAGTATGTACTTCCATAGTTAACACTTAATGTTTGTGTAGATGTTGCTGATGTATAACTACTTGCTCCATTTATCTTATAATAAATAGTTCCTACTCCTGTACCTTTGGATAAGGTTACAGAATAACTATTTATTGTTGCACTTAAGGTTTCACTTACAGTGCTTGTTCCCATTGTTCCTGAACAAG
>CAVITD010000062.1:0-5984 GCA_963645645.1 uncultured Eubacteriales bacterium | reverse complement strand
ATTTACATGAAGGGAGTTAAGTATGAATACAGAAATTAAAGAAAAAGAAGAATGTATGATCATCCTCAAAATATCAAAAGTTGGAGCAATGACATTGACTATGTAATGTTCGTAGATGAAAATAATAGTGTTGATAAGCAGCAAGTTGTTTATAAAAAAATAATAAATAACATTCCAATAAATGATGATGAAAAATTTTTTACAGTAACTGGATGCATATTTGAAAAAGCTAATTATTCAAAAATGCGTAATGATATAAGAAAACTAAAAAATAAATTTTGGAGTAATGGCTTTTTTAATGATACACATTTTAATGAATCAAGATATGTATGTTTACACTCTAGAGAAATAAGAAGACATGACAAAGCATTTAATGATAAAATTATTAACTATACAGCTTTTATCAATGAATTAAGTTCAGTATTAGAAAAAGTAGAATGTAAAATTATATCCATTACTATAAACATAGAAAATTTTATAAAAGAAGGTTACACAAATAATATTTATGAAAATGCTTTTGATTTTCTAATTGAACGTTATATATATGCTACTGAAAACAAGAAAAAAGGAATAATAATGTTAGAATCTCGTGGAAAAGTAGATGACAGAAAATTATTAAATCATATTCGTGAAATTGTATTTGAAAGAGGAAGGGATAAAATCTCTACAAAGGAACTACAAAATAAAATAGTAGGTATATATTTTAATCCAAAATGGTATGGTGGTCATTCTTCAACATATGCCGGACTGGAAATAGCTGATTTATTTTCATATCCTATACACCAGTACGTTAAATATAAAAAAACAAACTCTTCATTTGAACTTATAAAAAATAAAATTGTGGGATATCCAAATTTTAACGGAAAAGGGTTAAAAGTTTTTCCAAAAGAAAAAGATGACTAATGCCATCTTTAACCGCACGCTATACAACGTGCCCCGAAGCGTTCTGCTTCCATGACTAAATAATACCATATAAAGTACCATTTTGTCAATACTATTTTATGACTCCTATTAAAAAATATACATTAAAATTGAATATTATTGATTTAAATTAATTAAAATTAACTAAATAGAGTTATTCTTATTAGGCTACAAGGTGTAGTAAAATAAAAACTTGGACAAATACAAAGAGATTAGTTTTCACTAACCTCTTTTTTAGATATATTAATATAATAGTCATATCTTTTTTTAGCAGAATTCATATTTATTTTGTATAGTCTTTCGTATTCATTTGGGTTTATTCTTTCTAAGTTTTTGTAACGCATTTCTTTTGCAAAAACTGTTTCATATAAGTTGTAGTTTGGTTCTTTTGAGTCAACTGTAAGCTTGTCAGTGGCTGGGTTATAACGCATTAAGATGTTGTAACCGCTTTCTACAAGTAGTTTTTGTTCTTCTATGCTGTTAGAAAGTCCACCTATTATACCGTGTGCAATGCAAGGACTGTAGGCTATTATTACACTTGGGCCATTGTGGTTTTCTGCTTCCATGAATGCTTTTATTGTTTGAACGGGGCTAGCTCCAGCTGATATAGATGCTACATAGCAGTTTGGTATGTTCATTGCAATTTGGAATAAATCTTTTTTAGGTTTTAGTTTACCACTATTAGAAAATTCTGCAACGGCACCAACACGAGTTGACTTTGAAGTTTGTCCACCGGTATTTGAGTATACTTCTGTGTCTAAGACTAGTACTTTTATGTTTTCGTTCATTCTAAGAGCGTGGTCTAAACCACCAAAACCGATGTCGTAAGCCCATCCGTCACCACCGACTATCCAGACTTTTCTTGAAGGTATATAGTCTAAGAGTTCAGATAGTTCTTTAGGTAGTTCTACTTTTTTAAGTTCACTCTTAACTTCATTTGTTATAGTGAAGTCATTCATGTTTTCTAGCCACTTTTCGTATAGAGCTTTTGTTTTAGCGCTTACATCATTCATTGTATCATTCATAATTCTTTTAATTTTGTTTCTTTGATTTTTATATGATAAGTGAAGTCCTAAACCAAACTCTGCATTATCTTCAAATAGGCTACTTATCCATGGCATTTTGTATGGTGTGCAAGGCAAACTTGATGAGTAAATTGAAGAGCAACCTGTTGCGTTAGAGATTACTATTTCGTCTCCATACATACTTGTTAGTGTCCTTAAATAAACTGTTTCGCCACATCCTGCACATGCGCCTGGAAATAAAATTTTATTATCACAGAAACCTAAAGCTTTAACCGTTGTTTTTGGTGCGTCTACATCATTTTTAACATTTTCTCTTAAGTAGTCACATAAAAGGTCGGTGTTTTCTTTTGGCTTATCCATAGTAAGCGCTTTTTGTTTGTTTTTACCTGGGCATATTTTTGAACAAAGTGTGCAACCTGTACAGTTATCTGTGTTTATTCCTAGATAGAAATATCTTCCGTCACTAATAATTACGTCTTCTTCTTTTAGTGGAGAGTTGTCAAATTCTTCTTTTGTCATACTAAATGGTTTTATTACACCATGTGGGCAAATGAATGAGCATAAATTACATTCTATACAATTTTCTTTGCACCATGAAGGGACTAAACTACTTATTTTTCTTTTGTCGCTTTTACTCATGTTTCCTTCAAATGTACCATCTTTGTGGCTTAAGAAGTCACTTACTTTAACCATATTTGCACGTCTAGCCATCATTTTATCATAAATGTTATCAAATTTTTCTTCGTTTTGTTCTTCTACTGTTAATACGTGATTATCTAGTTCTCTTAAGTTATCTATGCATAAATCTAGTACTTTTATGTTATCATTCACTACATTCATACCTTTATCTATATATAGTTCTTTTATGTTTTCTTTAAATCTTAGAATGTCTTGTCCTGTTGCGCCTAGCATTTTTAGGATGTAGTATGACATTATGTTGTTTATTTTTCCTTTTAAGTTGAAGGCGCTAGCGAGTGCGTCTGCTTTTGCAATAAAGACTTTTATGTTTTTGTCTAGGATTATTTTTTTAGTTGAAGCTTTTATAAGTGAATTTAATTCTTCATCAGTTTTGTCTGAGTTAATAAGTAGTAATCCGTTTTGTTTAATGTTATCTAATACTTCAAATTTTCTTAAGTATGTGTCTTTTGAAACTACTACTAAATTAGGGTCTGTTAGATAGAATGGTGCGTTTATTAATTCATTTGATAGTCTTAAGTGACTTATTGTGATACCGCCACTTTTTTTGGAGTCGTATTCAAAGTAGCCTTGTACATAGTTAGTTTGGCCCATTACTTTTAGTATGTTTTTAGACGCACTTACCATGCCGTCAGAACCGAAACCGAATACTTTTATTTCTTTGTATTTTTTTGATAAGTGGAAGTTTTTTACTTCTAGGTTTGTGTTTGTAACGTCATCAATTATTCCTAGTGTGAAGTGGTCTTTCATAGCGTGTTTGTCCATGTTATCAAAAACAGCTTTAATCATGCTTGGAGTAGTGTCCTTGCTTGAAAGGCCATATCTGCCGCCTATTATTTCAATATTTTCGTTTTTTAAAGCAGCACATACGTCTAGGTAAAGTGGTTCACATAAACTACCTGCTTCTTTTGTTCTATCTAAGACTGTTATTTTTTCAGTTGTTTTTGGTAGGACACTTAAGAAATGAGTTAAGCTAAATGGTCTATATAAGTGAACGTTAATTAATCCGACTTCTATGTTTTCTTTTAGTAATTCGTCTATTACAAGTTTAATTGTGTCTGTTACACTTCCCATTGCAATAATGATGTGTTTTGCTGTTTTAGAGCCGTAGTAGTTAAATGGCTTGTAGTCAGTACCCATTAGGGTGTTTAACTTATTCATATAGTCTTCTACTATTTCAGGTACTTTGTTATAAAATGTGTTTCTTGCTTCTGTGTTTTCAAAGTATATGTCTTCAGTTTCTGATGTTCCTCTTGTTATTACTTTACCTAAGTTAAAGCTTCTATTTTTAAATTCTTCTATTTCTTTATATGGGGTGATGCTTTTTAAGTCTTCGTCAGTTACCGTTTTAATCTCATTTATTTCGTGGCTTGTTCTAAAACCATCAAAGAAGTGCATGAATGGAATGCTTGATTTTATGCTTGATAAGTGGGCGATTAGGCCTAGAGTGTATGCGTCTTGTACGTTACTGCTTGATAAAATAGCGTATCCAGTAGATCGGCACGCGTATATGTCTTGATGGTCTCCGAAAATTGATAGAGCGTGAGTTGACAAGCTTCTTGCGGCAACGTGTATTACTGATGGGAGCATTTCTCCTGCCATTTTGTACATTGAAGGTATCATTAGTAAAAGGCCTTGACTTGCTGTGTAGGTTGTACTTAAGGATCCTGCTTGAAGAGCGCCGTGGATTACAGCACTTGCGCCTGCTTCACTTTGCATTTCTATAACACTTACTTTGTCTCCAAACAAGTTTTTTTTGCCCTCACTACTCCATTTATCTACAAGAGTTGCCATTCTACTTGATGGCGTTATTGGATAAATTCCTGCTACTTCTGTGAAATTATAGCTAGCTAGTGCACAAGCCTCGTTTCCATCTACTATTTTTAAATTTTCCATATGTTCCTCCTTTAAATATGTCTATATTTTATTTTAACAATTATAATTATACTACATTTTCTTGTATTTAAAAAGGAAGAATTTTTATCTTCCTAAATAGTCATTTTAATTCTACTTTATCTAAGGGCTCCCAATATAATTTATCGTATATCTTTTCATTAGGTGCGCGATAATATTCTTTGGGATTATTATTATTAAACCAACTTGAACAATAAAATGGGAATATATAGTCAGGTACTATTCCTATATAGTCAGTTTCTTTTAGTGAATTTATTATTTCTTCTTTATTATATATACATATTGGAACATCTTTTTTATACAAAGCATTATAAATTCTAGCCACGTCAGTTTTACATAGTAGACCATGACATCCTACCTCAAAATAATAACCATTTTCATCATTTAGTATATACAAGTGAATTCGTGTTCTAGAAGAACCCATTATAATTTCATATAAATGTGACCTATCCCATTTTTCACTTTTGTACCAAGAATCGAACTCTATAGAATTGTTTGGGTCTATTTTAATTAGTCCTCCATCTCTATTATCTGCATATCTTTTATATAATTCTAAATCTGTTTTTCCTTCTGTTTCGTAATTAAGTGATTCATAAGCTATTCTAGTTAGTTCAAAGTATTTTGAAGAAGTCATTTCTTTTAGTCTTTTTTCTGTTTTATCTATAGCGTGTTTAATAAAATAATCTATTTCTTTGTTTGGCATTTTTTCTAAAATTCTTTTTCTATATTCTGGATATATGTCGTAAAAGTCTTTTCTAATTATTGTACCAAATTTGTGTCTTGGAGAGTAATCTTTTATGTAGTCATCGTATGTATTATTTTGTAGCATTTTGATTACTTCGTTTACTTTGTTAATTAGAAAATCTAAAAGTTCGTGTAAGTCTTCATATTCCCAACAAGTTGTTTTTTCCATATTAGCATTTATTACTGTTTTTGTGTTCATTGTTACTACTCTGTATTCTTTATATTTACTTGTGCACATTCTATACCAACATTTTTCTTCAGGGTAACTTTGTTTAAAGCTTTCTTCCATTTGTTCTTTTGTAAATTCACCATCTGGGTCATAATAATCAATATAATCTTCAACAGGACCAGTTGGCACGTTGAAATAAATTACTTTAAATTCATCATCTGCTAGTGGTTTTATTTTGTCTGTTAATTCGTAAAGTTTGTTTATTTTATCTTTTGTAATATCGTCGTATTCTTTTGGATTTAAGTCATTTCTGTCTAACCACTCAAGTATTACATCAATTTTTTGTCCATTCATTTTATTTTCTCCTTTCTTTTATGTCATAAGTATAACACTATAGTTTCTATTTGTAAACCTGTTTTGTGAAATTTTATGTTTTTTATTTACAAAAAAGACTTATGTTTCCATAAGCCATTTTTATAAGACTATTTTTGTTTTTTATCAACTGAGTCTAAGTA
>CAVITD010000061.1:2664-5560 GCA_963645645.1 uncultured Eubacteriales bacterium | reverse complement strand
GGTGTGCTGTTATCATTTGCTTTTGCTTCTACTGGTACAAGTGAATTTTTATCTCTTATAAAGAAGTCCATTTCAATCGTACTTTTTGTATTTCTATAATAAAATAATTCATAATTACTTGAGACAAGCATATCTGCGACTATATTTTCGTAAATAGCACCTTTACAAGTATTAAAGTTATTGTTTTCTCTTAAATCAGTTTGGCTTTCGTCATCTAGTGAGGCTATTAGTAAGCCACTATCTCCAAAGTAAAGTTTATAAGAATTAGGATCATAGTTACCTTTTAATGGTAAACTTAAGTTAGATAATTGGTAGCATATGTTTACTATACCCGCATTTTTAAGCCACTGTACTACACCTATATAGTCTCTATTTCTTGCATTTTCTCTTATTTTACTTATTTGGAATCTTTTGTTTTCTTCTCCTAGAAAAATTGGTATTTTTCTATAGACATCTAATATTTTTGTTTTATCTAGTCCACCAGCATATTTAGTTATATCTTCTTCATAGTCAGCTATTATTTGTCTTTGAAGAGTGAGTACGTTTTTGTATGTTCCTTCTTCAATAAAGTTTTTTACAACAAGCGGCATTCCACCTACAACCATGTATTCTTTAAAAAGATTTAAGAATATATTATATAAACTTTCAGGAAGTGGTTTTAATTCTTTCATGTATGAATATATATCGTCAATTTGTTTATCAGTGTATCCTTTAGCCCATAAAAATTCTTCAAAGTCCATACTTCTCATTATATAATCAGTTTTGTTTCCTACACTGTTGGACTCAATTTCTTTATAATTTAGTCCCATTAATGAACCACTACAGATAACATCAAATCTTCCATCTTCCCTGAAGAATTTTAAAGATGTTGCACAGTTAGGGCATTTTTGTATTTCGTCAAAAAATATTAATGTTTCACCTGGTTCATAATTAAGTAGTGGACTATGGTAAAGTATTCTTTTTAAAATATTATCAACTTTGTAACCTTCGTCAAATATATCTTTATAAAAGTTTTCTTCTATAAAGTTTATTTCAATAAAATATTTATAATTTTGAGTTCCAAAGTTTCTTATAGCATTTGTTTTACCAATTTGTCTTGCTCCACTTACTATTAATGGCATTTTATATTTGCTTTCTTTCCATTCAAGTAAATATGAGTCTATTTTTCTTTTAAATCTTACCATATTATCACTCTTTCTTTGATATCTATATTTTACCTTATTTTCGGGGAAAAATCAATGTTTTGCACGTGATTTGTGTTTTTTATACGTAATTTTACACCTAATTTGGTGTTTAATAAGCGTGATTTTGCACCTGTTTTGGACTTTTTTGGGTCTGTTTTCACACCAAAACATAAAAACGCATACAAAAAGCACAGATTTTCTGTGCAATTTTAACGTTTTTTACACCAGTATTCAGCAACTCTTAACATTTGTGCAGTGTAACCCCATTCGTTGTCATACCAAGCTGATACTTTTATCATTGAACCAGTGTTAGTCGGTATTACACTAGTAAGGAGTGAGTCTACTACTGCGCCTTCTGTAGAGCCTATGATGTCACTACTTACAAGTGGTACGTTTACTAATTTGATAATATCACTTTTGTTGTTTTTAAACATATCGTTTACTACCTCAGCTGTAACTGTTTTTTTAACGTTTACTACTAAGTCTATTAAAGAGCCATCGCCTACTGGAACTCTATAAGCTGAACCGCTTAGTTTACCGTCTAGTTCTGGTATTATTTTACCTATAGCTTTTGCTGCGCCTGTTGAAGTTGGCACGATATTTAGTGAGGCGGCTCTTCCTCGGCGACTTTCTATTCCTTTTTTGTGTGGAATGTCTAGTGTTTCTTGATCGTTTGTCATTGCGTGAACTGTAGACATAAAACCATTTTCTACTATAAAGCATTTATTTAGTAAATCTAATACTGGGGCTAGGCAGTTAGTTGTGCAAGATGCAGCAGATATTACTTCGTCTTTTTTAGTTAAGATACTTTCGTTTACTCCATAAACTACAGTAGTGCATTCGTCTTTCGCTGGAGCGCTTATGATTACTTTTTTAGCGCCTGCAGTTATATGAAGATAACTTTTTTCTTTTGAAGTGAAAGCACCAGTGCATTCTAGTACTAGGTCAACTTTTAAGTCTTTCCAAGGAAGTTTTGATGGGTCACTTTCTTTAAATACTTTTATCTTTTTACCGTTTACTTCTATGTAATCATCGTCATAAGCTACTTTCTCCTCTAGAGTTCTATGTACTGAGTCATATTTATAAAGATAAGCTAGTTGTAAGGGGTCAGTTAAGTCATTTATTGCGACTACTTCCATATCTTTTTTCTTACTTATTTGTCTTAAGGCAATTCTACCAATTCTACCAAAACCGTTTATTGCTATTCTAATCATTTTATTTTCCTCCTATTCAAAGTATCCGCCACCTACAAATTCTCTTAAAAGAGCTGTTTCAGGTAATGCGCTTTCTGGTATGTTTAAAAATATTTTTAAGAAATTAATTATTCTTATTGCTTCAGTGTAGTATTCACTTTTATAGTCTACGTTATATAGTAGTGGGACAGCAAATGTTTTAAGTATTCCTAGTTCATAAATTAATGCTGTGTTTAGTACGATGTCTGCTTCTTTTTGGTATGGGAATATATACATTTCTTCACTAATTCTCACGTTTCTCCAACTTTTTAGTGTGTCTACTGCGTTATAACCTCTTGTCCTAGCATCTCTTACTATTCTTCTAATAAGTCTTAAATCAACAGTTGAAACGTGGTTGTGTCTGTCTAGTCCAAGAGGGGTAAATGGGCTTATGTATATTTTTAGTTTGTTTTCTCTTGGAATTTTGCTTGTTAATAGTTCGTTTAGTGTGTGTATTCCTTCTACTATTAAGAGATCTCT
>CAVITD010000061.1:0-2654 GCA_963645645.1 uncultured Eubacteriales bacterium | reverse complement strand
TTTTTTAGAGATACTGGAGGGCGTTTGTATTCTTTTTCTCCAGTTAGAAAGTTGTATGTTGGAAGAGTAGTTTCTTCTCCTTTTAATAAAGCGTCTAGTTTTTCATTAAATAAATCTATATCAATTGCGTCTGGGATATCATACTCGTATTCTCCTTTTTCATTTTTTGGAGTGTCTTTTCTTTCTTTAAAGAAGTCGTCTGTTGATAAAGTGAATGGGTTTAGTCCTTTACTTTTTAAATACAAGGCTAGTTTTTTACAAGTTGTTGTTTTGCCTGAACTTGAAGGACCAGCGATTAGGACTATTTTTATATTATTTATGTTGTTTTGTATTTTGTTTGCTATTTCTAGTAAGTCATTGTTTTGTTTTATTTCGTTTAGTTCTATAAATTCTTTTATTTTACCATTTATTACTACGTTATTGACTTCACTTACGTATTTTACTCCTAGTTTTTCTGCCCATACGGCATAGTTATCAAATACGTTTAATACTTGTGGCATATGAGTGTACTCAGGTATTTTCATATCAAATGTACTAGGATACTCTAGCATCACTCCTTTGTCTGTTGTTAGAGTTAAATCAAAACTTGTAAGTATTTTAGTTGAGTATGGCATTTTTGTATAGAAGTAGTTATAGTAGTCAAGCATACTATAAAGAGTTACCATTTCTCCAGTCATTTGTTTATATGAAAGAGATTTTTCGTATTCTTTTACACTGTTAAAATAGGAAATTGTTTCTTTTCTACTTGTTACTACTTTAGTTATTCTAATGTCTTCTTTGACAAGCTCATGCATTTTTGCTTTTATTTCGTCAACCATAGTGTTATTTAGTTCAAGATTAATTCTTGTGTATATACCTTTATCTAAGCTGTGAAGTAATTCTACATTTGTGTTTCTTCCAAATAGTTCTTTGACTGCAGTGATGTATAAGAACTTTAAGCCACTTCTATATATTTTAGAGCCCATTCTGTCACTTATTTTGATTAGTTTCATTTTAGTGTCTTCTTTTAATTTTGTATTAAGCTCGGTTATGTCATTATCAATTATTACAGCTATTACTTCATTTTCTAGATTTTGTTCTTCCATAAGTTCGTATATTGTTTTGTCTACACTTGTTACAACATTACCTAGACCTTCTATTTCTACTATTATTTTGTCTTCCACTTTAATCACCCTTTATTCTATATATATTCTATCATTTTTTTTGTGATTTTTGTATATTTTTTTTAAATTTTCGTAAATATATATATAGGTGAAGATAAAATGGTTATTCCAATGATAATTGATAAGGAAGAAGGAGTAGAAAAGAGTTTTGATATTTATAGTAGGTTGCTTAAGGATAGAATTGTTTTTTTGAGTGGAGAAATTAATGATGAGGTGGCTAGTTTAATAGTAAGTGAGTTACTTTATTTGAATAGTCTTAATAATGAAGATATTTATCTTTATATTAATAGTCCTGGAGGAAGTGTTACAGCGGGTATGGCGATTTATGACACGATGAATTTTATTAAGTGTGATGTTAGTACTATTTGTGTGGGGATGTGTGCATCTATGGCTGCATTTCTTCTAAGTAGTGGGGCTAAAGGTAAAAGAGTGTGCCTTAAGAATGGAGAAGTTATGATACATCAGCCACTTGGTGGAGTGCAAGGACAGGCTACTGAGATAAAGATACACGCTGAAAGGATTATTAAATTGAAGGAGAAATTAAATAATATACTTGCTAGTAATACTGGTAAAGATATTAAAGTTATAGAAAGAGATACTGAAAGAGATTATTACTTAGATAGCGAAGAAGCTTTGGAGTATGGATTAGTTGACAAGGTATTATAAAAGAGTTCAGGGTTTATTCTTGAACTCTTATTAATTTTGAAATTTTTTCTTTTTCTTCCATGGCTTGTAACAAGTTAGCTATTATAATTCTTCTCATTAAGTCATTTTTGTATGTTTGATGATAGATAATGCTATTTATTACATCATTTGGAATATCTAAAGACATTCCTTTTATGTAAGTTAGTCTTGTATGAATTTCTGCTTTTACTTCTAAGTTTAACATATCAAATGGGCTTATGTTATCTAAATATATTATGTAGTCTATTAATGTGTCTATAAATATTTCTTCTTGTCTAGATTTGTATATGTTAATTGGTAAGTTAAATTTGTCTATATAGTAGTCTGTAAATTTAAATAGTGTAGAAGGGGCAGTGAAGTTACTTTCTATCATGAATTTTTCTATTAAAGGGCTTGTGAATGCAAGCATATATTTGTTTCTAATAAGTTTATCTAGTGAAATGCTTGTTTTTCCTTCTTTAATTGTTTTGTTTAAGTAATATAAAGAAGACAGTTCTAGTTCATACATTTGTAAGTCTGTTATTAAATTATTTACTTTATCTACTTTATTAGAATTCATATTGTCTAAAATTTTATCTATAATTTTAAACATTCTTATTAGTATGTAATTGTAATCATTTTGAACAGTCATTATACTTGTATTAAGTTTTCCTACATCGTTAGTTATTATTTTGTCTGCAATTGATAGATAATTTTTGTTTTTAGATAATTCATTATATAATGTTTTTTCTTTTTTAGTAGCGTCTATATAGAAAGATTTAATTTTATTAAATTCGTCAGTATTTTTATGAGAAGTATATTCTAGGC
>CAVITD010000060.1:0-3997 GCA_963645645.1 uncultured Eubacteriales bacterium | reverse complement strand
ACTTCCTAAAATTGTACTATACAAAAGCATTTGATAGTCTCTTTCTTCTATAGTTAAATCTTTTAAAGTTAAACCAACTAAAAGTATAGACTGATTAGCAGGATACTCTTCTTTATCTACTTTATATTTACTCTTTATATCTATATATAACTCTTTACTAGTATTATCTTTCTCTTTAAAGCCTTTTAATAACTTGTCTACATTAGTAAGTACACTCTCTTCATCATAATCTCCAATTACAAACACATCTATTTTAAAACTATCAAATAATTTTAAGTATGTTTTATATAACTGTTTATTAGTAAGACTTTTAAATATATCTATATCCTTATAGTTGTTTGAAGCATATATTGTATCTTTATAAAATCTCTCATTAAAAAGTAAACTACCATAAGCTCCCATACTATCTTTAACATTGTTTATACTATTTATTAAATTTTCTTTTTGTACATCAAACACATTAAAACTATTATCTTTAACTATAGGATTTACTATTATCTCTCTAAATATATCAAAAGTTTCATTATAAATAGACATTTCTGTATACTTAGGATTAACAAATCTTAAAGAAGCTTCAAAACTCATGTTTTTACTAGTTATCAATGACTTAAAAGTTATACCTGTATTATATAAGCCTTCTAATTTTTTAGTTATCTCATTAACATTCTTATACCTTTTAGTACCATTCATAGGTAGTACTCTTTCAAGTAGCTTTAAATAACAAAACTCATTTTTATCATATAACTTAGTAAATTTAAGACCCACATTTATAGTCTTAAATCTATCAGTTTTAATCAAATGAAGTGTATAATTATCTTCTATTATCTTTTTATATTCCATATTAACTCACATCCTAGATATTATTATAACCTAAATAGGCATGAACATTCAACTAAAAAAGAAAGAATTTATGTTCTTTCCTTAATTTAATAATATTTATCTTTTATTTATTTCTTCATTAACAAGCTTATTAACTATACTTGGGTTAGCTTTTCCTGCACTAGCTTTAAGTGTTTGTCCTACAAAGAAACCTATTAAATTTGTTTTACCATTTTTATATTGTTCTAACTGAGTTTGATTATTATCTAATACTTCATTTACCATTTTTCTTAAAGTATCTTCATCACTTATTTGTTCCATACCATGTTCTTTTATTATTACTAGTGGTTCTTTTTCTTCTTCTAAAATAAGATTAAATACTTGTTTAGCTTGTTCTGTACTTATAGTATTATTTTCTACTAACTTAATCATATCACTTAACATCTTTGGTTTCATATATATTTCATCTATAGTCTTATTAGTTTGATTTAAGTAACCAAGTAATCTTGTAATAATATAGTTACTTGCTTGTACTGGGTTAGTATCTAAACTAAGCATTTCCTCAAAGAAATCACTAATAGACTTTTCTTTAACAAGAGTTTTAGCATCTTTTTTAGATATTCCTAAACTTATATATTTATTAATTCTATCTATTGGAAGTGTTGGAATACTCATTTTAATCTCATTAATAAACTCACTTGTTAATTCTACAGTTGGTATATTAGGTTCAATATAATATCTATAATCAACCGCGTCTACTTTATCTCTCATAGAGACAGTTTTCTTTTCAGTATCTACCCATCTACGAGTTTCTTGTCTGATAGTCCCACCATTTAAAATAGTTTCTGTTTGATCTTTTATTTCGTAATCTAATACTTCTCTAACTGTACTAAATGAATTGATATTTTTTATTTCTCTTCTAGTTCCAAGAGTACTGCTACCTTTTTCTTTCATTGAAATATTAACATCTACTCTAAGTTGACCTTTTTCGTTTGATGCTTCACTTATTCCTATATATTTAATTATCATTCTTAAGTTTTCCAAAAATTCTATAGTTTCATCTATATTAGTAAATACTGGCTCGGTTACTATTTCTATAAGTGGTACACCTGCACGATTATAATCTATCAAGCTATAAGTGCTTTCATGTGTCATAGATGCTGAGTCTTCTTCTAAGTGTATTTGATGTATGTAACAGTGTTTTATTTCGTTATTTATTTCTATATCAAGGCATCCATTTTTACCAAAAGGCTTTGTCATTTGAGTAAGTTGGTATCCTTTAGGTAAGTCTGCATAGTAATAGTTTTTTCTGTCAAATAACACTTCATCTGGAATTTCACAGTTTAGTGCTAAAGCAAGTTTAATAGCTTTTCTTATTCCTTCAACGTTTGGTCTTGGTAAAGTTCCAGGTAAAGCTAAGTCCATCTCACTTATATTTGTATTTGGTACAGTTGTATATGAGTTATTACTTCCTGAAAACATCTTACTTTTAGTATTTAACTCACAATGCACTTCTAATCCTATTGTTGGCTCTAGCATAATTCCACCCCACTTTTCATATCTTTATAATTCATAGTACTCTCTATTGCATAAGCAATACTTAAACATTTTAAATCATCTTTTTGTTTACAAGTTATTGATAAACCTATTGGCATATTATTTACAAAACCATTTGGAATACTTATACTAGGATATCCACCAAAGTTACCAATACACAAATGATTTTCCAACATTAAGTATTCACTACTTAACCTGTCAGGCTCTGTTTCGGGGTTAATCTTAGGTGCAATACTTCCACTAGTTGGTAGTATTAATGCATCATAACTATTAAATAATTCATTTATTTTAGATACTATCATATTTCTTGCTCTTTTGGCATTAATAAATAACTTCTCTTGATTTTCTCTTTCTAGAATATAACTTCCTATAACAAATCTTCTTTTAATCATTTCAGCAAACCCTTTAGTTCTAGTGTTCATCATTATTTCTTCGGGAGTATTCCCGTCCATTCTATTACCGAAAATGAAACCAGTTAAATTACTATTATTACTTGTACTTTCTGCACAGCTGATTATAAAGTATACTGGGAAAATACACTCTAGTAAAGTTTTATCAATTGATACTTCAGTAACACTAGCACCCCTAGCTTTCAAGTCTTCTATTTGTTTATAGAATACATCAAGTATTTCTAAAGTTTCAGAGTTGTTTTGGTATAAACTTTTGTCTACTATTTCTTTTATATAGAAAAACTTCTTTCCTGTTAAGTCAGTACTTAAGTTTTCACTATAACTAACATTATCATTTTCTAGCGTAGTCATATCCATCTTGTCTTTTCCTTTTAATATATCTGTTACTATTGCCACATCTTTTACATTTCTTGCAAATATTCCTACATGATCTAAACTACTTGCAAAAGCAAATAATCCATATCTACTAACTCGTCCATATGTTGGTTTGAAACCTACTACACCACAGTAACTAGCTGGCTTTCTTACTGAGTCTCCAGTATCACTTCCTATACTAAATGGTACTATCCCGCGTGACACTACAACTGCACTTCCTGCGCTTGAGCCGCCACTTATTCTAGTTGTATCCCATGGGTTTCTTACTATTCCTGTGTGTCCAGTAAGTCCACTTCCACCCATAGCTAACTCATCTAATACAGTTTTTCCAACTAACACTGCACCTGCGTTTTTTAGCTTTTTATAAACAGTACTGTCATAAGGTGGAATGTAATCTTTAAGTATATTACTTGAACCAGTTGTAAGTATTCCTTTTGTACTAAAGTTATCTTTAAGTGCATAAACTACACCATTAATTAAACTATCACTTTCAATATGTTCATACTTATTCATAATTGTAACGTATGGATTTAACTCATCCATAACACTTTTTGACTTATAAACAGCATCATTAAACAAATCTTCACTGCTTACATTATTCTTCATTTTTTCTAAACATTCATCTATATTCATTATTCCACCACCTTTGGAAGTTTAACTCTGTTACTCATTTTATCTTTAGCATTGCTAAGCGCGTCACTTGTATTTATCTCATCGTCTACTACATCTTCTCTTAAATACGAGTTATCTAACTTAAAAGGAAAACTCATAGGTTCATAATTATTAAGTCCTTCTATCTCACTTATTTTATCTACTTGTTTTAAAAGTATTTCAAA
>CAVITD010000059.1:0-5508 GCA_963645645.1 uncultured Eubacteriales bacterium | reverse complement strand
AGACATCAAAATGGTTAAAGTGATAAAAAGATATAGATATTATATTCACGAGGATAGAAAATTTAGAAGTTTTGAAGGTAAGACAGTTTTAGCATAAGAAAAAGTGAGCAAAACTCACTTGTTTTATAATGTCTTGACTGAACTTTAATTTTATTAAACATATTAATTTTGCAATAATTCTTCTACTATTTTATATATTTCGGTATTTGGATTTGTTTCTACATTACCTATTACTTTGCCATTAGACAATTGAAAACTTTCTAATTCTTTTGCTCGTTTTATTACTACACGAGTTTTGTCTTTTATATCTGGGTAGATATTTATATTTTTCTCATAATCTGGATAATATTTTTTTAAATTTTCAATTACGTTTTTATTGTTCATACTAGCAGTCGTGTACTTGTAGTGAAGTAAAAACCATAGTTCTATACTTGGTGTTGAAGTAATAACTTTAATGTTATTGGAATTTGCTAGTTTCTTTGCTTCGTTTATGATGTCATTTTTTGAAGGGTCTACATCAGTATCAAATATACAGTAAGCTATATCCCCTTCTTTTAAATTTAAGCCTAGTATATTTATTTCTTTTATTAGCATTTTCACTAAATTCAGTGGGTCTGTGAAATTACCCCTTGCAAAAATTATTGAATATGGTTGTTTACCATCATCAAAATTATTAAAGTATAACTTTTCAGTTTTGTTCTTTCCTTCTACTGCAATTAAAATATTATTTTTTTGTTTTCTTAATTTTCTTACTCTGTCAGCACTAATTTTACGTTTCTTCTCTATTCTTTGTCCCATAAATTGAATTCATTCTTGATAAATGGTACTGCACCATATCTACCAAGCATATATCCTTTTTCTACGTTTTCGTCTTTTCTCACTGAAAAGTCACTTAGAGGGTATAAGTCACTTGCTCCTGTTTCATTATTCTTTTCTGTAAACCATATTTGGTCTCTTCTAAGAATATTTAAATTTAATAAATTAGTGTCATGAGTATTGAAAATTAATTGTGAACCACTTTTGTTAATTTCTTTATTATTAAATAATTCTACTATGTATTGTACTAAGTATGGGTGTAAACTTCTATCTAATTCGTCAACTATTAATACTTTTTTGTTGTTTAAGGCTTTAGCTAGGAATGGGATAAATGCAAATAATATTTGTGTTCCTAAGGATTCTTCATCTATTGATAAATAACTATCACTATTTTTGTGTTTAAATAAAACTTGATATGCTTTAGGTTTTTCGGGCATTATTTTTGTTATAAAGTCTGGCATTCCATTTAACAACTCTTGTGGAAAATCTACTTGAGATACTTGGTAATCTTCAATATTAAAATCAGCCTTTTTTAGGAAGTCTATTGCAAATTCTTTTAAATTATCAGAATTTGTTTCATACAAATTAAAAGCCATATTTTTTAAAGCTTCTAAATTGTTGCATGTTCTTATTGTTTTAGTTAAAAAATCATAGGCTGGTTTCGTTTTATCAAAATTCCAATTGGTTGCAGTTGATAAGAAAAATTTATTCTTTGCATTTTTTGTTTCAATTTCTTTTAATATTTTTTCATCTTTTTGTGGAAAACTATATTCATTTATGTTAGTTCTATCAAATATTTTAGTTTCTCTACCATTTGGATAGTAATATAGGTATTCTTCATAAATTTGGTTAGTATCTGCTACAAATCCATAAACGTATCGAATTTCGTCTATAATAAATTTTATTTCAAATTCACTTGGTTTTGTAATACTTTTCTTATCTAATTTAAAAGGCACTATTGGAAGTTTTGCATTTATGTCAACATTGTTTGACATACTAAGCATCATAATAATTTGTGATAATATTCCAAATAAATTAGATTTACCTGAAGCATTAGCTCCGTATATAGCAGCGCTTTTTAATATTTTTTTATCACCTATAATTACGTAGTTATCCTCTAAGCCTTTGTTTGAACTTGCAAGCATACTAAATGTCACTTTATCTTTAAATGATAAAAAATTGTTAACACTAAACTCTAATATCATACAATTTCCTCGCTTTCTCTAGTTATATTATATTCAATTTTAGAGCAAAAATCAATGTTTTTTGTATTTTATTTTCATATTTTGCGTATTTTTCGTAAATTTTGCTTTTAAAATACTAAAATGACGTTTTTATTTCAAATATTTGTTAAACTAAAACTACGCATTTCTACGTAGTTTAGTCTCTGTTTTCAAAAGCAAGTAAGTTCTTGATGTCTTTTTCTGTTAGTTCACTAATTATGTTTTGGTCCATATTATTAGAGTCAATTAGTCTATTACTTAGTTCTTTTTTCTTTTCTTGTAAGTCTAGTACTTTTTCTTCAATAGTGCCTTTTGAAACTAGTTTTATTACTTCAACGGTGTTTGTTTGACCAATTCTATGTGCACGATCTGTTGCTTGATTTTCAGCTTGTGGGTTCCACCATAAATCTAAGTGAATAACTATATCAGCGGAAGCTAAATTTAGTCCTGTTCCACCACTTTTTAGCATTATTAAGAATACTTTAACGTCATCATTATTATTAAAGTTATCTACTCTAGTTTGTCTTTCTTTACTAGAAACAGAGCCATCTATTTGGTATGACTTTATACCTATACTTTCAAGCTTATCTTTTATTAAGTTAAGTGCTGTTCTAAATGAAGTGAACACTAATACTTTATGATTATTATTTGTTACTTCTTCTATTACACTTAAGAATCTATCTATTTTATTAGACCCGCCAGTATAATCGCTGTATACTATTTTAGGATCTATACAAATTTGTCTTAACTTTGTTAGAAGAGGGAGTATCATAAATCTAACTTTAGACATTCCACCATCATTTAGAGCTTCTTCAATAGCTTCTTTTACTTTGTTTAACTCTGCAACATAGATTTTCTTTTGTTCGTCACCTAGTTCGATAAATATATTAGTCTCTATTTTTTCAGGTAGTTCTTTTATAACGTCTTTCTTTTTTCTTCTTAATATGAATGGACTTATTTGTTTAGATAAACTATCTAGTAGTTTGTTAGTGTCTTCATCAAACTCTTTTACTTTGTATTTACTAGTGAATTTATCATATTTTGATAAGTATCCTGGCATGATGTAATCAAATATACTCCATAGTTCAACTGCCGAGTTTTCTATTGGTGTTCCTGTTAATGCAAACTTTACATCTGCTTTCATACTTTTACAAGCTTTTGTAGTTCCAGCTAGTGGATTTTTTATGTTTTGAGCTTCATCTAATATAACAGCATGGTAAGACATTTTTTCATAGTACTCTAAGTCTTCTCTTAATAGACCATATGTAGTTATGTAGACATTTTTGTTTGTATTTTCTATTAAGTCTTGTCTTTTAGTTTTTATACCATTTACTATTTTTACTGGAATATCAGGTGCGAATTTTTCAAATTCTCTATCCCAGTTATAAAGTAAGCTAGTTGGTACTACTATCAAGAATTTGTAAGTGTTGTCTTCTTTTAGCATTTGTTTTATGTAGTAAATAAGTTGTATTGTTTTACCAAGGCCCATTTCATCAGCTAGTATGCCACCAAAAGAGCATTTATCTAAATTATAAAGCCATTTTACACCAGTTACTTGATAGTCTCTAAGTGTTTTTAACTCATCATTTGTAAGAGTTAAGTTGGCATCTTTATATTGATGAAAATTATTAATAAACTCTTTAAATAAGTTGTCTGTTTTAACAATAGAATACTTACTATCTTTAATACTGTCTAAGTAAATAGCGCGATATTTCATGACTGAGCCTTTGCCATTAATTATGTCTTCATCAGTTATGTCTAGTTCTTCAGTTAGGTTCATTAGTTCATTTAAATCATTTTCTTCTAAGTCTACTATTTCATTATTACTTAGTTTATAGTATTTCTTTTTTTCTTTAATACTTTTAAATATGTTTACTATATCATCATTACTTATTCCGTCTAAGTTGAAGTCATAACTTAATATATTGTCTTTACCTATTGAGAATGTACTAGATACTTTAGTTTTCTTTAGACTTAGTTTTTTAAAGTTTTCTGTTGTATATACTGGATATTTTTTACTTATTAAGTTTAGTCCTTCATCTATTAGATATACTATTTTGTCTAGGTCATTCATTATGATTTTCTTGTTGTTTATAATGAAACCAAAAGTTTGTAAGTAATTAATTAAGTTATTTTCAAATTCTACATCTCTTAGTACATTAGCTTTGTTATTAAAGTAGTCTATTTCTTCATTATATTTTAGTTTTATATTACATATAACGTTATCTTTATTTAAGTCAAAGTATAAAGATACATCTGGTTCGTTAATTATTTGTATTTGGTCTTTTAAGTTATCAGTTACTTCTATATGTTTTTTTATTATTGGAAGTACACCATTAGAGAAGTCTTTTAGTCTACTCTTTGGTATAATTAAACTAGACATATTTTGTTTATATAATAAGTATAATAGTGATATCTCTTTGTCAGATAAATAATAAACATTGGAGTTATTGTATGCATAGTTATAACTAATTAGTTTGTAGTCTTTTAAATCAAAGTTTACTATGAAGTTTTCATTGTCCATTTCTTCTACTGTACTTTGAAGTGGAAATTCTTCTATTATTTTAGTTATATTATGATTATTATATGTGAATGGATAGTTTAGTTCTTTTAATAAATCTAGAAAGTTATTTATTTCTTTATCATCAAACCAGTTTTTATTTAAGTCAGGATGAAATCTATTTATGTATTTTAATATTTTAGAAGCTTTTTCACTAAAATAATTGCTGTTAAAATTGAAAGTGAAGTCTTTACCAAAGGTAAACTCGTCATTGCCCCTGTTGGTGGCTTGTAAGAATTGGTTTTGTTTGTTATTATAAGAGTACATTTTATTAATACCTATTTTTATTTTAACATCATAGTAAAAGTCTGATGGAGAGGATAGTATGTCAACTGATAGGAATACTTCTTTTTTAACTACAGGTTTATTTGTTTTTGAAAGTATATCTAATATATTATTTGATATTTTTAATGGGTCTGGTTTAGCATAGAAAAGTAAAAATGCATAGTTGTGGAAACATCCTACTAAGTGTACACATGAACTAGTATCTCTAAAATTATTACAGTTACAAGAGTAAGATAATATTTCTCCATTATCATTTTTTCTTATTACTTGTCTATATTTACCAACATCATAATAGTATGAATTAGTTTCAAAACGATAGTCAGTATAGCCTTTATCAGGATAGTCTTCTTCTTCAGTTACATCTATGCTATAGCTAGCTATTAATTCACCTCGTACGATATCAGAATAAGTAAACCTTTTAACAATATAATCTCTGTTTTTTGCATACATTTGTCTATTAATTACATAATCATTTTCCTTTTCAAACATACTACTTCACCTCATTTAGTTAGTATACCATACTTTGCTAAAAAAATATAGATGGAAATTTTGAAATTTTGAATTTCGGGGTTACTATTCACAGCCATGCAAATTAAACCACACAAAATAAACTAAGTTTTCTTA
>CAVITD010000058.1:1755-8405 GCA_963645645.1 uncultured Eubacteriales bacterium | reverse complement strand
GTGTAGTTATTTCGTTACTTTGTACATATAAGTATTTAGTACTTCTTGATGAAATGTAGTGTGGATAAATATTTGAGTCAAAATTTATAACACCAAAGTTAAATCTAGAAAAGTCAGATATCTTTTTAAATATTGAAGATTTAACCATTATTCTATAATAATTTAATACTTTGTTAGCTGCGCTTTCGTCATATTTAACTATATCGTCAATGTTTTCAACTAGTTGAGTTAGTAAATCAAAACTTTGAATACTTCCATGTATTTTTAATACGTCTTCTCTAAAACTAGTATATTGTTCACTTGTTAATAATTTAAAGTCTACTCCTAACATATGACATATATTCTTTTTTAGAATTTCAAGGTCAAATTGTTCTCCATTTGATAAAGAAAAATTGTATTTTTTATTTAAATAATATTCCTTGTATTCAGAAAAACTTGATTTTAATTCTTCCGCTACATCTTTAGCATAAACAATTCCTGGATATGGACAGTTAGATGGTCTTGAATTAACATAATTTAATTCATTAAATGTTATCATAAAATCCCCCTCATAATTGTACTTTATTTTACTACATTTTTATTTAAATGTCAATATTTATTTAAAAAAATATGGTAAAATGGGTCAATATATAGTAAAATAGTAGTATGTTTTAAAGGAAGTGAGAAAATGAATTATAAAGAATTAGCAGAACTTTTATATCCTGAAGTGACAACTACTATTGAAGACTTGGAGAAAATGTATCCTGAGAGGGACTTACCAGAAAGTGCCGAAGTATGCCGTTTTGCGCCTAGTCCAACTGGAAGAATGCATATGGGAAATATGTATGCTGCTTTTATACCAGAAGTTTTTGCACATCAAAGTAATGGTGTATTTATATTAAGAATTGAAGATACTGACGAGAAAAGAGCTATTGAAAATGGAATAGAGCATATCGTAAATGATTTAGGAGAATTTAATTACATAATAGATGAAAGTCCAGTTACAGGTGGTAATTATGGACCATATAAACAAAGAGATAGATTAAATATTTATCATACTGTTGCTAAATACCTAGTTAGTATTGGAAGAGCATATCCATGTTTCTGTACAGAAGAAGAGTTAACAGAAATGAGAACACATCAAGAAGAGATTAAAGACAGAATAGGATATTATGGACACTATGCAAAGTGTAGAAATTTATCAATGGAAGAGATTAAAAAACATTTAGAAAATAAAGATAAATGGGTTTTAAGACTTAAAAGTATAGGAGACTTTAATAAAAAAGTAGAGTTTAATGATTTAATTAAAGGGAAACTAGAACTTCCAGAAAATGATATAGACCAAGTTTTAATTAAAAGTGATGGAGTACCACCTTATGCATTTGCACATGTGTGTGATGACCATTACATGAGAGTTACTACTGTTACAAGAGATGACTCATATATTTCTTCATTAACTTATCATTTAGAAATATGGGATGCATGTGGTTTTAAAGCACCAAGATTTGCACATTTACTTCCACTTAATAAAAAAGATGGAGATAAAGTAAGAAAAATAAGTAAAAGAAAAGACCCAGAGGCGGCTGTAGCATTTTATCATGAAAGAGGAATTCCAGTTGAAGCAATTAAACTATATTTTGCAACTTTAGTTAACTCTAACTTTGAAGAATGGTTTATGGCTAACCCAGACAAAACTCATAAAGATTTCAAATTTACTTTTGATAAAATGAGTACAAGTGGTTCATTATATGACTTAGAAAAACTTATTAATATTTCTAAAAATTATATTAGTAGATTAAAAGCAGAAGAAGTATTTGATTTAGTTGATACATGGTCTAATACTTATGATAAAGAATTTAATGAGTTAATTAATAAATATAAAGACTATACAATTAATGTACTAAACATTGAAAGAGAAGTAGAAAGACCTAGAAAAGATATAGAAAGCTTTAGTGCTGTTAAAAGAGAAATAGGTTATATGTATGATGAGTTATTCTTTAATGAAGAAAAGACTTTTGAAAGAAAGGACTTCTATTCTAAAGAGTTACTTGAGTATTATATAGATAATGTGTATGATGAAAATGACGACAAACAAACATGGTTTAATAAGATTAAAGAAATGTGTCCTAAGTTTGGTTTTGCTAGTGAGACTAAGGAATATAAGAAAAATCCTGAAAATTATAAAGGCTCAGTTGCGCATGCGTGTGAAGTTATAAGAGTAAGCGTTACTAATAGAACTATGACACCTGACTTATACGAAATATTAAAACTTCTTGGAAAAGATAGAATTAAAGAAAGAATTAGTAAATTCTAATTGAAAAATAATCACGCATATGGTAAAATTATATGCGTGAACTGGCCTGTTGGTGAAATGGTTAACACACAAGCCTCTCAAGCTTGCATTCACGGGTTCAAATCCCGTACAGGTCACCATTTTGAATATTAATCCTCTTTATGAGGGTTTTTATATATAAAGTAAAGGATGTGGGAATAATGGTTTTGGATTATAAAAAAGATATGTACGAGAACACTGATCCTCTTTATATTGAAAAAGTAATGAACTCTACAAGAAAGTTACTTGAAGGGTATGACAAGTTAAGTAATAGAGATTTATACGAAATTACAAATGTACTTTTTGATATTAAACTTAGAGAAGAAGAAAAAGACTATCTAAATAAAGAGTGTATAAACTTATATGATTATGTATCTTCTGATATTAGAGAAAACTATGGCAAGTATTCATATTTTTATAGTGTGAATGTTGTACTTCATACTTTGGAACTTAATTTATTATTTAGTCATGATTTAACTAAAAGAGATACTAGAATAAAATTAAGAAACTTAACTAACAGAATGAGATACATTAATTGACTTTGTGAATAATAAAATTTATAATATAAATAAGGAAGTGATAAAAATGGAAAAAACATTTTATATAACAACACCGATATACTACCCAAGTGGTAAATTTCATATTGGAACAGCTTATACTACAATTTTAGCTGATGTTTTAGCAAGATATCATAGACAAAAAAGGGAAGATGTGTACTTCTTAACTGGACTTGATGAACATGGAGAAAAGATACAAAAGAAGAGTATGGAAGAAGGAATTACTCCTCAAGAGTACGTTGATAGAGTAGCAGCTTATACTAAAGATTTATGGAAACTTTTAAATATAACTAATACTGGTTTTATTAGAACAACTGATAAGAGTCATATGGAAAGTGTAAGTAAGGCTTTTTTAAAACTTTATAATCAAGGAGATATTTATTTAGGAAAATATAAAGGAAAATATTGTGTTCCATGTGAGACATTTTATACTGAAAGTCAGTTAGTTAATGGAATGTGTCCAAGTTGTGGTAGAGAAGTTAAGGAAGTTGAAGAAGAGACTTATTTCTTTAATATGAAGAAGTATGAAAGTAAATTAAAAGAATTTTATAAAGAAAATCCTGACTTTTTAGTGCCTGTTACTAAGAAAAATGAGATAATGAATAGTTTTATTAATGTTGGTATAGAAGATTTATGTATTTCTAGAACTACTTTTGACTGGGGAATACCTGTACCTAATGACTCTAAACACGTTATGTATGTATGGCTTGATGCATTACTTAACTATATAACTGCTTTAGGATACAATACTGATAATGATGAGTTATTTAAGAAGTATTGGCCTGCTAATGTACAGATAATTGGAAAAGATATATTAAGGTTCCATGCTATATACTGGCCTATATTCTTGATGGCTTTAGATTTACCACTTCCAAAGAGACTTTTTGTTCATGATTTTATAATGATGAAAGATGGTAAAATGAGTAAGAGTAAGGGAAATACAATATATCCAGATGTACTTTCTAAAGCTTATTCAGTAGATGCAGTTAGATACACTATATTAAGAAGTTTACCTTATGGACAAGATGGAGAGTTTACACCTAGTTCATTTATTCAAATATATAACACAGAGTTATGTAATGACTTAGGAAATCTTGTTAATAGAACTATTGCAATGATTAATAAATATTTTGATGGTGTTATTAGTAAGGGTACAAAAGAAACAGAGTTTGACAAGTTATTAGACCATTATATTAGAAATGAAATAATGATGTATGAAATAGAGGTAAATAACATAAATATACAAAATGCACTAAGTCATGTAATGAACATAGTTTCTAGAACTAATAAGTATATTGATGAGACTATGCCTTGGGTTTTATTTAAAGAAGGTAAGACTGAAGAGTTAAAGAGTGTAATGTATAATTTATATGAAAGTATTAGAAAAGTTGCAATACTATTTATGCCTTATATACCAGAAAGTAGTGAGAAGATATTTAATCAATTAAATGTTAGTGAAGAAGATAAAGTGTTTGATTCGTTAACAAGTGATATAGATTTAAGCGGTAATAAGGTTATAGAAAAGGGTATACCTTTATTTGAAAGACTTAATGAAGAAGAAGAGATAAGTAGACTTACAGAACTAATGAAGACTAGTAATTAGTTCTTTTTCTTTACGGTGGTTTTACTTTGTGTGTGTAAATATGCTTTTCTTTAATTGTTAAATTTGATACAATTAATAAGGAGAGTGAATGAGATGAAAAATGTAGGAACAATGAGTATAGGAGTAAGAACTGGAGTTATAAAAGAAGAAGATGATTTAGCAGAAATCACAGTAAATAGTGTGCTTAATGCGTGTGAGGAGTTAAATTTGCCTTTAGAAGACAAGGATATAATTGCTATAACTGAAGCTGTTGTTTCAATTAGTATGGGTAACTATTGTACAGTAGACGATATTGTCAAAGATTTACAGTCTAAGGTTAAAACTAGACACTTAGGGATAGTGTATCCTATTTTAAGTAGAAATAGATTTGCTGTTTTACTTTCAGCTTTTGCGCGTGCTATGGACAAGATAACTTTTGTACTTAGTTATCCATCGGATGAAGTAGGGAATGATATTTTAGATAAAGAAAAATTAAATAATTCTAAAATTCCTTTATCTAATTATGTTATGTCAGAAAGTGAGTATACTAAGTTATTTGGAGACTTTAAGCATATTTTTACAGGTGTTAATATGGTAGACTTTTATAGAGATATTTGTAAAAAAGAGAACTGTGAAGTTGAGTTTGTATTTTCAAATGACCCAGAAGTAATACTTGATTATACTAAAGATGTATTATGTGCAGATATTCATACTAGAAATACTACTAAAGAAAAGATTTTAGCTAAAGAAAGAGTGAATGTTTTAACACTAGCAGATATACTTAATAAGAGTATTGATGGAAGTGGATATAATTCTAAATATGGACTTTTAGGAAGTAACAGGGCTACTGAAGAAAAGGTTAAGTTATTTCCTGAGAATGGGAGTGTTTTCGTTAACAAAGTTAAAGATTTATTTAAAGAAAAAACTAATAAAGATGTTGAGGTTATGATTTATGGTGATGGGGCTTTTAAAGACCCAGTAGGTAAGATATGGGAGTTAGCTGACCCAGTTGTAAGTCCAGCTTATACTGAAGGATTAGAGGGTTCTCCAAATGAGATTAAACTTAAATATTTATCTGATAATAAGTTTTCTAATTTGAGAGGGGACGAGTTAAACGAAGCCATTAAAACTGAGATTAAGAGAAAAGAAAGTGAGTTAAAAGGGTCAATGGTAAGTCAAGGCACTACACCTAGAAGATACACTGATTTGATAGGAAGTTTGTGTGATTTAACTAGTGGTAGTGGAGACAAAGGGACACCTGTAATATTAATTAAGAATTATTTTAAAAATTATAGTAATTAAAATAAGCGATTTATTTCATTCGCTTATTTTTTCTTCCATTATTTCAAAAAAATTAACTATTTCATTTGTCACTATTTCTATAGGTATTTCTAGCCAATTATTTTTAAGTGTTTTGAAATTTTTGATATAGTTTTTTTGTTTAAACAATTTTTTTAGTGAATAAGTAATGTCCTCAAAATTATTTTCAATTAATAAAGTATCATTAATGATTAATTTTTCTATATAAATTTTAAGTTTATCTTTATTAATTTCTGTGTTAGTAATTAGAAAATAAATATCTAATATATCTTTGTATCTAGTTGAAATTCCTTATTTGTTCTTTAGAATTCACTAAAAGAGTTGCACTATCATTAATTTCATTTAATAAAAAACAATATTCTTCTTGCTCTATACATAAATTATTATGTACACCTATATCCAATTTAGAATTTAATTTATAGCCTCTTTTATCAGTTATTTCTACATAAATTCTTTTTCCATGATAATCTTGCTGTTTTAATTCTTCAATTTTACCTTTAATTTTGATTTTTAATTCATCATTAACATTATTTAAGTTGTTTATAAAATTGTGTATTGACTCGTCAGTAAGTGAATATCTAAATCTTTTGTGACTCGTCTGTTATCTTTTGAAATATTGTACATAATAATTCCACCTTTTAAAGTGATATTGTTATTATATTTACTTTTAGATATCTTGTTTAGAATAATATCTTGACATATCCTAGATTTTGCGTCTTGAAAAGTTAATCCTTTTTTTAAGTAATTCTTAAGAAAATCTTTTATTATCATTTAGAACACTTCTTTTTGAATTGTTTCAAATATTTTGTCTTTATTTTTATAGTATTCCAAATATTCTTCAATTTTATTTATATCAAGTTTGTCGCTTATTTTTCTATAG
>CAVITD010000058.1:0-1745 GCA_963645645.1 uncultured Eubacteriales bacterium | reverse complement strand
ATATATGTTAACTAAAGTTCCGTCTATGTCAATTTGTGTTTTTCCTAATTCAAATATTTTGTTGTCTAAAAAGTATTGTTTAACAAAATATTGTTTAACTGGATAACTGTTATGTTTCCTTGCGAAATGTACTTCTTCTGGAATATAATCTGTTAAATTATATAAATAAAATGCAGTATCCATTGTTATTATTCCATCTTCATATTTTTTTGTAAGCAGTAAAATTGGGTCAATATATTCTTCTCTTGAATATAATCCTTCTTCTAATTTGTATACGTTTTTTGCTTCAATTTCTTTATTTAAATTGTAAACACTTCCATATACTTCTAAAATTTCCTTAAAATTATAAACCATAACTAAACCTCCGTTCTGTTATAATTTTACACTAAATCTAGGCAAAAGCCAACAATTTGCCTAGATTTACTAAAAAACGAGTTTTACTCGTTTATGGTATCATAAATCAACTTGCATATTTTTTCTGTAGAAGATACAGAAGATATCTTTTTAAGCTTGTTTCTATATGAGTTTATTATAAATGGATAATTTAAACAAAGACTTATCTTTCTTTTAAGAGAAGGAGGAGTAGGCGCTTTCATTCCAAAGTGGTTTTTTAAAATGTATTTCATATTAAATACTTCACTACTATTTGTTGGTGGAGTTAAAATTAATGGTTTACCCATAAGGATACACTCGTTTATCGTAGAACTTCCTGGCTTTGAAATTATAACATCACTTACACTTATTAAATTAGTTATATCTTTAGTGTAACCTAGAACTAATACATTCTTAATATCATTTTTGTATATGTATTCTTCACATTTTGTTTTTAAAGTAGTATTTTTACTTGTTGCAAGAATGTAGTAAACTGGTAAATCTTTTTTTATGATAGCCTTAAAATATTCAAAACCTCTTTCAATATCTATAAAGAATAAGTATATGGGTTTATCATTTTTTAAGCTATATTTTTTTAGAGTTGTTTCAAAATCGTCAGTAGGAGCAGATAAATTACTTGGTAAACCATATGGATATATAGTACTTGCATCTACTCCTTTTTTTATAAAGTCACTTTTTAAAATTTCGTTACTTACAACATATTTATCTATTTCTTTAGCGTTCATTATCCAACTAGTATGCGCTGTATAATCTGTTACTATGCTAATTATTTTTGTGTTAGTTATTCTAAGTCTATTATAGTACGTTACAATATAGCTTGCACAGTAGTGAGTTGTTAAAACTAAGTCTGGGTTGTATGTACTAAATATGGACCTTAATTCTTCACTGTCAAAACATTTTATAGACTGTTTTTCATAACTAGTTGCCATTAATTTATTGTTTACTAATTTTAAAAATAAACCACTTAATAATTCTAAATTATTTTTGAAAAGGAAGTTATTAAACATATTTATTTTGCTTCCATATTCGCTTAAATCTATTAAACTTACTATATATTTGTTTTTATCTAATTTATCATAAATATTATATGCTACACTTTTAGAAGTATTTGAGTAGCTTATATAACTTATTAAAATTTTCTTTTTCATACAAAAACCTCTTAATTAATTATATATCAAAATTTAAAAAAATTCTATCTTTTATATATTAAAACTGCGTCAGTCTCTTTTTCTTTTTTATATTCAAGTCCATTAACTCCAGTAAAATACTCAATTGATATGGTGTTATTTTTGAACATAAATTTTATAAAATCTATATCATGTATAATGTCCCAGTAAGGTCTGGTTTTAGTG
>CAVITD010000057.1:0-5966 GCA_963645645.1 uncultured Eubacteriales bacterium | reverse complement strand
CTTTCATTTCTAATTACAAATATTTCTGGAATATGCCTTTGAAACTTATCTACTACAATAAATCTTTCAGTGTTAGTTTCTCCTTTATAGTTATAGTCTTCTATATAATAGTAAGTTTGAGTGCATTCTTTTATATCAGGTTTTTCTTCTTTTTTAGTTTCAGTTATTATATAAGTTTTATCATTTTTATAGTGAATACACAAACTAAATAAAACTATATTTAAAACTAAAAGCACAGCTATTACAATATTTTTCTTATTCATATTTACTTTTCTTATTATATAATTATTTTATTATTTCTTCAACTATTAATTTACTTGCATCTAGTTTAGGCTCTTTTTTTAGTTTTGTAATCATTTCTTTTTCATGAGTAAACACATAATCAATAGCAGTATTTAAGCTCTTAGTTGTTAAGTCTTTTTGCTCGATCATATAAGATAAACCTTTTTCTTTTAATTCAAGAGCATTATAGTATTGATGGTTATTGGCAACATATGGACTAGGTATTAAAATTGATGGCTTATCAAGTGATAAAATTTCACTTATTGTTGAAGCTCCAGCCCTAGAGATAACTAAGTCACTGACTTTAATAAGGCTACTTAAGTCGTTATAAAATGGTACGATTTTAATATTTTTAGGAACACTTACATCTTTAAAGCTTTCATAGTTAGATTTACCTGTTATAAAAAGTATTTCATTAGTGTTACTCTTGTAATTAGTTAAGAAATCTTTAAGTAAGTTATTAACTACTTCACTACCTAAACTTCCCATTACAATTATGGTAAGCTTTTTATCTTTAGAAAAACCTAGTTTAGTTTTATCAGCTCCCTTAATATTAAGAGCTTTACTTCCTGTTGGGTTACCTGTTACAATTACTTTGTTTTTAAAAGTACCATCTTTTACTTCAAAAGACGTGAATGTCTCGTCCACATATTTACTTAAGAATTTGTTTGTTTTACCAGGTAGTTTGTTTTGTTCATGTATCCCGCATCTTATTTTAGCGTTTTTAGCAGCAAGTAAGACAGGCAATGTAACGTATCCGCCAAAGCCTATTACATAGTCAGGCTTAAATTCTTTCATTATCTTTTTACAAGTATTATATGACTTTACTATACATCCAACATTTTTAATATCTCTTAAAATGTTAGTTTTTGATAAACCGTATATTTCTAAACCAACATAGTTTATACCTTTTTCTGGAATTAAAGTACTTTCCATTCTATTTTTTGTACCAATATAAAGTATCTCAGCACCAATACTCTCTAACTCTTCTATTACACCAAGTGCTGGGTATATGTGTCCACCTGTGCCACCCGCGGTTACTATTACTTTCACATAATCACATCCTTTATATAAGTATATCACACTTTTTTAGTTTTATGTTCACTTTAATGTAAACTAAATGTACAACTATCTTTTTAAGTTAATCTATGTTATACTATTGTTAATTGAGGTGTAGTATGATTTATATTTTAAATTTATTCAATGTAATTGGAAACCATTATCATGAATGGAAAAGTGTTTATGATATTATTGGTTCAATACTTGGGTTTATGTTTCTTTATAAGAATGCTTACTATATTATAGGTGTGTTCTTCACAAGAAAATTTAAACCAGCTAAAAATAAGCACAAATATGCTATTTTAATCGCGGCAAGAAATGAAAAGAATGTTATAGGTAATTTAATTGATAGTATTAATAAGCAAGATTATGATATGAGTTTAGTTACAACATTTGTAGTAGCAGATAACTGTACAGATAACACTGCAGAGATAGCAAGAAGTCACGGGGCAATATGTTATGAGAGGTTTGATAATGAGCATAGAACTAAAGGTTATGCACTAGAGTTCTTACTTGATAGAATTGAGGAAGACTATGGTAGAATGAGTTTTGAAGGATATTTTATATTTGATGCGGACAACCTACTTAACACAGATTACATTAGTAGAATGAATGATGCGTTTGACAGTGGAGAAAAGATAATCACTTCATACAGAAATACTAAGAACTTTGACGAGAACTGGGTATCTTCAACATATGCACTTCACTGGATTAGAAGTATAAGAGCTAACCACCGTGCAAGAAGTGTGTTACATTTAGCCACAAATATTCAAGGAACTGGGTTCTTGTTTACTAGTGAAATTGTTAAAAATGGTTGGCATTATACAAGTCTTACTGAAGATAGAGCTCTTACAGCAGATGCAGTAGCGCAGGGTTACCAAATAACTTATCAAGATAAAGCAATGTTTTATGATGAGCAACCAACAAGTTTAAAAGTGGCACTTCGTCAAAGAACACGTTGGAGTAAAGGTCACTTACAGGCATTCGTTGAAAGTGGTCCATACCTATTTATAAATATATTTTTAGGTAAATGGTATGTTAGAACAAAATGGGGAGAAAACTCAGTTAATAAAAAGAAGAAATCTAGAACATTTAAAGAGTTTATCCTAAATATAATAGAAAATATAAGACACAGATTTGCAAGTTATGATACACTTATTCAGTTAACACCATTTAGTGTATTCAATATTTTCAGATGGCTAGTTGTAGTATGGTTTATGGGTAGTTGTTATATGTACAACACAGGAGTTGATGTTAACTTCTTTCAAGGTGGAACATATTTAGCACAAGTGCTTAGAAAGTTATTTAGTATTAAAGTTGTAGTTAATCCTGGAGTTAATGCTTTGTTAGTAGGACTATTAGTAAACGCTTGGTTTAGAATACTATTTAGGCTTGGAGACTATATAGAAAGAATGTGGGTGGCTGTTTACTTATTCATTATTGAACACAAAAACATCAAACCAATGCCATTATATAAAAAAGTACTTTATACTCTTACATGGCCTATATTTGATGTAATTGGTAGATGGACAACGTATGTTGCATTATTTATGAAAGTTGAATGGAAACCTATTCCGCATGACTCAAAAATTACAATTGACGACATTACAAGTCTTAGAAAATAAGGAAGCCTTAAAGCTTCCCTTTTATTATACATATTTATCTATATCTTTTGGTACTTTATCACTTATTACCATATTTACTATCTTATCTTCTTTTTCTTTACTTACAGTTTTACCAGTAATAGTGCTTATCTCTCCAATAATATTTCTTAAAGTATTCTCATCTTTAAAGTTACCGTTTTCAAGTTCTCTTGCTAACTTAATAATAGTATCTTTGTTAACGTTAGTCTTTTTTTCTATCCTCTCAAATATATCTTCCTTACCCATAAAAAATCACCTAGTTTAATATATGATTATCTAGGCGATTTGCTACACTATTTAGTTTTTTTTACTGTAGTTTTCTTTTTACTAGCAGTTTTCTTTTCTTCTTCTGTTTCAAGTTTGTTAACTACTTCTTTAGCTGCTTTTAGTGCTGTTTCTTTAACTTCCTTAGCTGCTTTTTCAACTACAGGGGCACTTTTTTCTTTAGCTATATCATATAGTTCATTAGCTTTCTTTTCTATTTTCTTAGCTTGACTTTTAGCTATATCTAAAGCTTTTTCTTTATCTAAATCTTTTACTTGCATTCTTAATTCTTCTACTCTTTGTAAAACATCAGCTTTAACATCTTCAACATCTATTTCTTTAGCTTTCTCATAAAGTACTGTTAATTTATCTTTAAGTTCCTTTCTTGTTTTACTTCCTTCTTGAGGTGCAAATAGAAGTGCTAAACCTGCACCAATTCCTGCTCCTAATATAAATTTACCCATTCCACTTTTCTTACTCATAATCTTTTTCCTCTCTTTCTTTACTTCCAAATAACTTTTTAACTAAACCAGTTAAAGTACCAACTATTACTTCCCCCACTTGATTAAACTTATTAGTAGTAAAATCTATTACATTAAATAAGTTGTCTAAACTCTCAGCCTTTTTAGTTAAGTTTTCAACTAAATAATTAGTCTTATTTACTGTGCCTATTAACTTTATGACAAGTACTGTCATAGATATTACAAATACTATTAATGAAATATATAATACTACTAGTAAAGCATCTTCTAACATTTTTATTCTCCTTCCTTATCTTCATACATTGAGTCAATTAGATTAAATAAATCATGTTCTAGTGTTTTATCAGCGTCAACGTCTTCTTCTTTAACAGTCTCTTCTTCTTTTTTAGAAGTTCTAGACATAAACTCTTTTAAGAATTCGTCATCACTTATACTTTCCTCTTCTTCCATTTTATCTTTAATCTTCTCTTCAATGTCTCCAATTGTCATATTTCTATTACCCTCAATTTCATTTAGTAAGTCTTCTATACTTTTTTCTTCTTCCTTAGTAACAGGTTTTTCTACTTCCTCATGAATATCAGGTTCGCTTAGTTTACTTAAAGTGTTTTCAAGCTCATCCTCTAAAGTACCATAAGCTTTTCTTCTAACTGCATCATAGTTCATATCTTTAGGATTAGTTGTTCTAGTAATATTTTCTTGTCTTTCTATTATTTCTTCTCTAGTATAGTTTTTATCAAGTACTCCATATACTGGACTTATTACTGGACTAGGTTTAAATACTCTTTCAGGTTTTGAACTAGATGTATTGTTTTCTTTAAATAAATCTTTATATTTATCAGTTCTAGCTTTCTCACTTTCTCCTTTCTTTTTTTCCATTCTAGCACTTTCTAAAGCATTTACTCTAGTTCTAACAGGTTTAACTTCTTCTTCATCCAACATAGGAAACTTAAAAGTATTAGTTGTTTCTCTAGTAAATATCTCTCTTTCACTATATGTAGGAGTAGTATTAATTACTGGAGTTTCCCTTTTAATAGGTTCAACTTTCTTTTCTACTTTCACTTCTTCAATTTTTGGTTTCTCAACACTCTTTGGTTCTTCTGGTACATCTACGATTTCTTCGTCATAGAATATATTTTTAATTTTTCCAAATAAGCCCATAAATACACCTCTTTCTTACTCTGTGTATGCGTCATACTCATACACATCTAAAATATTTTTGCTCTCTTCTATTAAGTCAGGCTTTTTAATTTCATACTGAGTTTCTTTTCCTGCAACATCTTTATTTAGGGTTAACTCATTTATTACTTTATCATTATACCTAATAGAGGATAAAATTACAAGTGAAGAGTTAACAGCATCGTTAATATCGCTTTCTTTTACTTCTACCTCTATGTAACTATAATTATACAACATTTTTATGTAAAAGTAACTATTTTTTCCTTCTCTTATTTCAATATATCCATTTAAATCATTATAATTTAGTTTTTTGCTATAATATAAACTATCATTCTCTTCATAGTTTGGATTAAATTTACTATAGTATGCATTTATATCTATATTTAGATAATATTTGTTGCCATTATGCACTAGTGTGTGGTTAAATTCTTTTTCTTCAAGTATAGCAAAGTCTCTTGGTTTATAGTATTTAAAGCCCTTTGCTCCTACGTTTGTACTAGGGGCGGTATAGCTTAATATACCATAAGTATCACTTTCTATTCTCTCTACTCCCTTATCGTTAAAAGAACAACCTGTGATAAATAAAACTGACAACAATATTATAATTTTTTTCATAATACCCACTCACTTTATATAAATATTATAACAAATAAAACCATAAATTGGTAGTGTCTTTTTTTGTAAAATTGCTTTACATTACTTTACATTTAAAACTTGATTACTTTTACATAATTTATGTTCTTACCTTTAAGAATAAATTTGTTTTCATATTCAGTTCTAACATCTGCAAAATAGTTAGTACTCTTCTTTATTACATGATACTTGTTTGTTTTATAGCTTTCCAAACTGTAGTTAAAAAACTCGTCATTATCTGTCTTTTGCTCTATTAATTTGAAGTGTTTAAAAATTGTTTTATACTTATTTAAGAATACACTACTTGTTAGTCTTCTTTTTTCATGTCTCTTTTTAGGCCATGGGTCAGAAAAGTTTAAGTATAGTTTACTTATTTCTTTACAAAATACTTCGTCTATTTTATAAGCGTCCATGCATATAATCTTAA